>WFPR01000171.1 GCA_015487455.1 Candidatus Bipolaricaulota bacterium | reverse complement strand
GCGCGCTTGAGCTGGACGAACATCCGAGCGCACAAGCTGCGCAACGCCCTGGCCGTGCTGAGCGTCACCATCGGGATCGCGGCGGTCATCGCCGTGGTGACGATGAGCAAGGGCTTCGAGTCCGCGCTGCTGGACCTGCTCACCAAGGACATGCTGCGGGCGAACATGATCGTGGTGACGGTCGAGGGGGGCCGGGGCCTCTTCGGGAGCGATCGGGTCTTCACCTCGCGGGACGTGGAGCGCATCCGAGCGATGGAGGGCGTCGAGGCCGTCGACGTCTTCGCCCCCGTGAACGGCAACCCCTTGAAGTTCCGGGGCCGGGTGCTGCCGGGGAACGTCCGGGTCACCACCAGCCGGGACGTCATCCCGCTGGACGCGGGGCGCTTCGTGGAGGGCCCCGGCGAGGTCGTGATCGGGGTCGAGGTGGCCCGGGCGATCTGCAAGCGGCTCCTCGCCGAGGAGCTTAGCGCCCAGGGCCAGGGCCAAGCTCAAGGCCAAAACCCAAAGATCGACCGGGACGAGCTGGAAGCCCGCTGCGAGCACCCCGGCCGCACCCCCGAGATCGCCCAGAGGATCCTAGGCCAGACCGTCCACCTCACGTACATCGATCGAAACAAGAAGGTCCACCGCAACGAGCCGCTGACGGTCGTCGGCATCGTCAAGGAGTCGGAGTTCATCAACCAGCAGAACTCCTACGTCAGCCTGGCCTACCACGGGTTCACGGAGACCGTCGGGGACGAGGAACAGCCCGTCTTCACCGGCATCATCGTGAGCGTGGCGGACATCCAGCAGCTCGACGCGGTGGCGGAGCGGCTTGAAGCGTACTTCGACAGCTACGAGTCCGACGCGCGCAAGCTGCTGGGCGACGACAAGGCCGTCGAGGTCAGCACCCTCAAGGAGATCGTCGACGAGATCCAGCGGAACTTCGCCCAGTTCACGATCTGGATCGGGGCGATCGCCGTGGTGGCGCTGCTCGTCGGGATGATCGGGGTCATGAACGTCATGCTCATCACGGTCAAGGAGCGCACGCGGGAGATCGGGGTGATGAAGGCCACGGGGGCGACCCAGGGCGGCGTGTTGCGGCTCTTCCTCACGGAGGCCGTCGTCATCTGCGTGTTGGGGGCCGTCTTTGGGGTTCTGGCGGGGATCGGGCTGGCCGAGCTGTTCAACCGCTTCACGGTCACGCTCTTCGAGATGGACCAGCCCATCCCGCTGGTGTTCGTCTGGGACTGGTACGCCGTCGCCGTCGTCACGGGGATGATCGTGGGGATCACAAGTGGGATCTATCCCGCCTGGCAGGCGGCGCGGGTGAACCCGATTGAAGCGCTGAGATATGAGTGAGAGATTACCCCGGACTCAAGCGGTGCAGTAGGGGTTCCAGCTCCTTGCGGTGGACAACCGCGAGCACAACGCGCCAACCGATGCAGGATCTGCCTGCGCCGATCCGGGGAGAGCTTGAGCAGGGCAGACTCAGCCCTTTGGGTCAGACGAACCCGGTACGGCAATCTCCTCCTCCGTGCGCGTAATCAGCTCCTCTAAGGATATGACTTGCCCTTCCTGAGCTTCCCGATAGGCGTCCTCTATAAGCTTTTGAAACTCGGGGCTGTGGGTGAGTACGTAATCCTCTAGATCCTCCTCGGTGAAGCGGGTAAGGAGCGCCCGGGGTTTCCCTCGGCTTGTGATAATCACCTGATGCTCTCCGCGCTCGACCAGTCGCAGGATCTCCGACGTCTTGTTGTGCAGCTCACGAACGTTGACGAACTTGAGCGCCATACGCGTACCCTCCTCTCTCGTAGCTATGAGCATAGCGCCAAGACTCAAAGGATTCCATTATCCCCTCCCCCCAGGATCGCGCTACAATGAAGGTGGGAGTGGGGTCCCATGGTCACGCCCGCTCAGACGCTTGCGGATCTCCTCGATTCGATGACCCGCGAGGGGGAGCTCTACGAAACGCTCCCCGACGGAAAGGTGCGCTGCTTCGCGTGCGCGCATCGCTGTGTGATCTTCCCGGGGAAGCGAGGCATCTGCCAGGTGCGCTTCAACCGCGGCGGGAGGCTCTACGTCCCCTGGGGCTACGTGGGGGCCCTGCAGTGCGACCCCATCGAGAAGAAGCCCTTCTACCACGTGCTGCCGGGCGGGCGGGCAATGACCTTCGGCATGTTGGGCTGCGACTTTCGCTGCATCTTCTGCCAAAACTGGATCATTTCTCAGACACTTATAGATGATCAAGCCGGGGTGCGCCCGATGCCCCTCTCCCCGGACAAGCTCATCGAGCTGGCCCGGCAGTACGACGCCCAGATGGTCGCCAGCTCCTACAACGAGCCCCTCATCACCTCGGAGTGGGCCGTCGAGATCTTCAAGAGGGCGAAGCGCGAGGGCTTCGTCACCGCCTACATCTCCAACGGGAACGCCACGCCCGAGGTGCTCGACTACCTGCATCCCCATCTGGATTGCTACAAGGTCGACCTCAAGACGATGCAGGATAAAAATTACCGCCGACTCGGCGGCGTCCTGGCCAACGTGCTGAAGACGATCGAGATGGTCCACGAGCGGGGCTTCTGGGTCGAGGTCGTCACCCTGGTGATCCCGGGGTTCAACGACTCCGAGGGGGAGCTGCGCGAGGCGGCTCGCTTCATCAAGTCCGTCTCGCCCGACATCCCCTGGCACGTGACGGCGTTCCATCCTGACTACAAGATGACCGACCGGGGCGGCACCCCGCCCGAGACGCTCATCCGGGCGGCGGAAATCGGGTACGAGGAGGGCCTGCACTTCGTCTACGCGGGGAACCTCCCCGGCTTGGTGGGGCGCTTCGAGAACACCTACTGCCCCGGCTGTGACGCGCTCTTGATCGAACGCTACGGCTTCTACATCAGGCAGAATCGCCTGCAAGACGGGACGTGCCCCGACTGCGGGCGGGCGATCCCGGGGATTTGGAGGCGTTGAGTGAGTAAGTTAAGGCTGCGTCCGCAGGGCGCGGAAGACGAGCGCGCCGAGCAAGCCCGAGAGGGCACCGCCCGCGCCCGCCAGCCCGAAGAGGTACGGCGCGCTCACCACCTCGCCCAGCGCCCCCGTCGTGAACGACGACAGCGCCATGAAGCCCACCACGGTCAGGTTCACCAAGGCGAAGACCCGCCCCAAGTACGCCGAGGGGACGATCTCCTGGATGAGCGAGGTGCGGGCGACGGTGATCAGCGGGATGAACAGCCCGTGGAGGGCGATCAGCCCCAGGGCCAGTCCGTACGAGCGCACCTCGGGGAGCGCGAAGACGAGGAAGGGCAGGTACGTCGCGCCGTCCATGACGATGCCGAAGAGCAGCAGCTTCCCCTTGGGCAGGCGGCGGCCGTAGCGGCCCATCCAGAGGGTGCCGAGCAGCCAGCCCAGCGCCATCGCCGCCTGGAAGAACGCCAGGTGCTGGGCCTCCAGCCCCAGCGTCCGCTTGACGAAGAGGTTCGCCCCCACGAACGCGGGCCCCATGATGAAGAAGTTGTCGACGGCCGTGAGCAGCAGCAGGCCCCGCAGGACGGGCGAGCCCCACGCGTAGCGCAGCCCCTCCAGCGCCTCCCGCCACGGCGACGGCCGCCCTCGGGCGGCTCCTCGCCCCGCTTCCGCCCCTGACCCCGAAGCGGGAGCTTCATCGACGCGGATGAGCCAGACCGCCCCGAACGAGATGAAGAACGTCAGGCCGTCTAAAACGAGCAGGCCGACGAGCGGCGCGACGTCGCCCCGGACCCCGGCAGCCTTCTGCAGGCTCACGAGCGCCCCCGCTAAGAACGTCCCCAGCAGCATCGCGAGCTGGGTCGACGTCTGGATCAGCGCGTTCGCCTGCACCAGGCGCTCGCGCGGCACGAGCCGGGGGATGAGCGCGTCGCGCGCCGGGTTGAACAGCGTCGAGAAGCTCGAGAGCAGGAACGCGATCACCCCGATCGAGAGCCAGTTCAGCCCCCCGAGCCTCCAGATCAAGGGGACGGTCAACAGCAGCAAGCCGCGGGCGGCGTCGCTGACCAGCATGATCCGCCGTCGGCGGTAGCGGTCGACCAGGGAGCCCGCCAGCAGCCCGAAGAGCAAAAAGGGGAGCGTCTCCAGCGTGCTCACGATCCCGGCCTTGAGCGCCGCCCGCTCCGTCTCGATCGTGAGCACCAGGAACAGCACGGCCGCCTGAAACAAGAAGTCGCCCGTCTGCGAGACGAACTGACCCGCCCAGAGCAGCAGCAGGTTGCGGTGGGCGCGCAGCGCGCGCATCGTTTTCGCTTTTTTCGCTTTAAATTAAACGTCCACGCGCCGGGCCTCGTCCGTTCGGGTGTCGTAGAGCACGAACGTCGAGCGGCCGAAGCGGCCCATGATCTCGCCGGGGTTGATCAGCAGGGCGCTCCCCTCGCGCCCGATGAAGAATCGATGGTCGTGGCCGTAGCAGATCACGTCGTAGCGGCCCGAGTGGGCCAGGGCGCGGGCGATCTCGGGGAAGTGCGTGACAGCGAAGCGCTTGTCGTCGAACTGCAGCTCGGCGAACTCGCCGTGCAGCTTGACGTTGGGGTAGCGGGCGGCCTGCTGGGCGATGCGGAAGCCGTCCCCGTCGTTGTTCCCGAACACGACGTGCACCTCGCCCGGGAAGCCCTCGGCGAGCTGGGGCACGACGAAGGGCGCGCACAGATCGCCGCAGCAGATCAGGGCCTCCGCCCCCAGCTCCCGGGCCCTCTTGAGGGCCGCCTCCAGCTTCCAGACGTTGTCGTGAATGTCCGAGAGGATCGCGAGCTTCATCGTTGGTCACCTCCTCCGCCAGCGCGGGTGTCAGCGTCAACCTCAAATCAGTATCAGTATTTGTACCCGCGGGCCTCGTCCTCGCTGAACTCGACGCCGAGCCCGAGCGCCACCCGGTTGACGAAGTTGAAGTAGCCCGTGATCAGCGCTGCCTGCAGGAGCTCCTCGTCGGAGAGCCCCGCTCGCCGCAGGGCCTCGACGTCCTGCTCGCCCACGGAGGCGGGCGAACGGGTGAGCTTGGCCGCGTAGTCGAGCAGCGCCCGCTCGCGCGCGTTCAGCTTCACCTGAGTGTGGTCCTCGACGAGCCGCCGAAGCTTTTGAGGGTCCTTCCAATACGCGTTGAGGGCCTCGGCGTGGTGGCGGGTGCAGTAGGCGCAGTCGTTGAGCACAGAGACGACGGTCGCGATCAGCTCGCGCTCGGGGCGGGTGAGCCCGCCGGGCGCAAACATTACGGCCAAATAGAAGTCCAAATGCGTCTTCAACGTCTCGGGTCTCAAGCTGTGCACCTTGAGGATGTTCGCGACCTTGCCCCGCTTTTGCTCGATCTCGTCGTAGAGCCGCTTGAGGACCCCGTCGGCCTCCTGCTCGTCGATCACGCGAATCCAGGCCATCGTTGCCTCCTTGGCCATGTGCATGCATGAGGGATGGCAGCCATCTTACGGCGGTCGGGGGGGCTTGTCCACGGCGGGCCGGGGGCGTATAGTCTTGCGGTCGCGGTGCGACCGACCGCGGCTCGGCCAGCGAGCGCAAACGAGGGAGGGAGGACGCGAAGCACGATGAAGGGATGGCTCTGGATCGCGCTGATCGTGGCGGTGGCCCTCGGGCTGCTGCTCGCCCTGCCCCGCCTGCTCGGGCCCCAGCTCCCGCCTTCGCCGCCCTTAGGCCCCGGCCCCGAGGGCGGGGAGGCGCTGGGGGCGATCGCCGAGATCGTCGACGCGGAGGGGGAGACCGTCGGGGTGGCGCTGCTCGTCGAGGTGCCCGAGGGCGTGCTCCTCACGCTGAAGGTGGAGGGGCTGCCGCCCGGCGAGCACGGGCTGCACCTCCACGAGCGGGGCGCCTGCGAGCCGCCCGACTTCACCGGCGCGGGCGGCCACTTCAACCCCTTCGGCAAGGCGCACGGGCTGCTGAACCCCGAGGGGCCGCACGCGGGGGACCTGCCCAACTTGATCGTGAGGCCCGACGGGACCGCCGAGATGGAGACAATCGCCTCGCTCGTGACGCTGCAGCCGGGGCGGCCCCACTCGCTGCTCGACGAGGACGGGGCCGCGCTCGTCATCCACGAGAAGCCCGACGACCACCGAACGGACCCCTCCGGGGCCTCGGGGGCGCGGATCGCCTGCGGCGCGATCCGGCCCCTCTAGCTCTAGGGCTCTCTAGGGCTCGAGCGCGCCCCTATTTGTTCGGCCAGATCATGTGCTCGTCGAGGTGCGGCTCGAGCGCCCGGCGGAACGCCTTTATATCCGCCTTGGCGAACGGCGGGTAGAGCTGGGGCTTGGGCGGCTCCTCGCCCGCGGGCAGCGCCCCCTGATCTTGCAACTCCTCCAAAATGAGCTCGCGGGTCTCCGCCTCGCACAGGGGCGAGTGGTAGAGGGCGCCCAGCCCCGCGAGCAGCATCTCGTGGATGTGCTCGACGCCCTTCTCCTCGTGCAGGTGGGGGTTGCGGCTCTCGATCTGGAAGATCTCGATGCCCCGCTGGGCCACCTCCGGGTCGGCCGCGGGCAGCACCCCGCCGTAGCCCTCGAACAGCGAGAGCAGCTCCTGGGGCTCGATCGCGAACCCCGACGCGTACGGCAAGATCTCCGCGAGCTTCAGGGTCATCGCGTGCTCCCCGGCGTTTCCCGTCTTGATGATCTCGGTGTCGAAGCCCATCTTGTGCGAGAGGAGCGTGTTCATCACGCGGTTCGTCACCTGGGAGACGCGCCCCCACTTCTTGAAGTACAGCCCGTGGACGGACATCTTCGGCTTGTAGCGCCACAGCACCCGGACCATCGCGTAGGGCGTCTCGGCCAGGCTGAAGCCCGCGGCGTAGCAGCGCACGTACTCCCAGACGGAGCCGGGGAAGTAGTTGTCGGCGTCGATGAACCCGACGTAGTCCTTGCCGATCATCTTCGCGAGGAGCATCCCGACGATCATGCCCTCGGCCTTCCCGTCGCGGACGAGCCCTTGGTCGTCCAACAGCTCGGGGTAGCCCGCGGCCCGGAGCGCCTCCCCCAGCCGCGGGTCCTTCTGGTGGACGATCAGGGCGCGGCGCTGGGTGAAGCGACAGTACTGCGCCAGCGCGTCCCGCTCCATCCGGAAGCGGTCGAACTTCCGGCGCTCGCTGTTCGAGACGACGATCTTCAGGCACTCGTGGGGGACGCCCGCGATCACCCCCTCGAAGAGCTTGAGCTTCTCGTTCTTCGTCGGGATGACGATCGCCATCCTCTCTTCGTGGTCCTTGATCGTGTCCTCGTCGATCTTGAGGACGGCCAGGGCCTCCTGGGGCGTCCCCTCCTTGGCCCGCCCGGAGTCCAGCTCCAGCACCTTCTGCACGTCGTGCAGTTGAATCGCGCCGAACCGCTCCGTGTAGCGAGAGCTCTCGATCCTCACGCGGCCCTCCTTCCCTTCCTCCCTTCCTTCTCCTTCCTTTCTGCCCCCTTGCCCCTTGCGCACCGCGTCGGGGCCCGGCAACGAAAACCCCCGATGGCCAGCTGAGCACGCGGGCGTGTGGGGCTACAATCCAACCCGCAAGTCTAGCGGACTTTCGCCCCCACGGGCACGTCGCGCTCGGGCAGGAGCAGCACGGGCCGCCCCTCGCGATCGGAGGGGCAGAGGATCATCCCCTGGCTCTCGACGCCGCGGATCGTGCGGGGCTCCAGGTTCACCAAAACGGGGACCAGCTTGCCCACGACGTCCTCGGGGCGGTACGCCTCCGCGATGCCCGCGACGAGCTGACGCGTCTCGTCCCCCAGCTCGACGACGAGCTTCAGCAGCTTGTCCGTGCCGGGGACGCGCTCGGCTTGGGCGACCCGGCCCATGCGGATGTCCAGCTTCTCGAAGTCTTGAAACGCGATCGTCCCCGTCCCGTCGGCGCCCATTTTCGTTCACGCCCCCTTCGTCAGTCGTGCATGGTGAGCCCGCCGGAGACGCTCAGCACCTGCCCGGTGATGTGGTTGCTGGCGTCGTCGGCGAAGAACAGCACGGCGTTCGCGATGTCGTCGGGCCGGGCGAGCCCGAACGGGCTCTGCTTCTCGATCGCGCTTAAGATCTTGGCCCCGAACTCCGTGCTCTTGAGCTGATGATACAGGGGCGTGTCGGTGGGGCCGGGGCTTATGACGTTCACCCGGATGTTGTAGCGGGCGAACTCCCGCGCCCAGGCCTTGCTCATCGCGATCAGGCCGCCCTTGCAGCCCGAGTAGACGGCCTCCCCCGTGCTGCCGACCCGCCCCGCGTCCGAGGCGATGTTGATGATCTTGCCCGTCCTCCGCTCGACCATGTGCTCGACGACCGCCCGCGTGACGTAGATGGGGCCCTTGAAGTTGATCGCGATGATCCTCTCCCACGTCTCCGGCGTGTTCTCCAAGAAGGGCTCGAGCTTGTCCCAGCCGGCGTTGTTCACGAGAATGTCGATCTGCCCGAAGTACTTGACCGTCTCGTCGACCATGCGCCGCACGTCGTCGAGCTTCGTGATGTCGGCGATGACGGCGAAGCCCTCGCCCGTGAGCTCGGCCATCCGCTTGACGGTGTCCTCCGCCTTGGCGCGGTCGACGTCGTTGACGGCGACGTTGGCCCCGTTCTCCGCGAGCTTCAGGGCGATGGCCTGCCCGATGCCGCTCCCCGCCCCCGTCACCAGCGCGACCTTGCCCTTCAAATCCGCTTTCATGGCGACTCCTTGGCTGGCCGGGACGGGCGCGCGCCCGCGCGGCCCGTCCCGATAAGCTAAGCCAAGCATAGCAGACGACGGGGCCTAGCGCGAGCCCCAGCCCGCCTCCCGCGCCTTGAGGGCCGCCTGGGTGCGGTTGTTGACCTGCAGCTTGCGGAAGATGAGCGACAGACGGTTGCGCACCGTCTTCTCGGAGATCCCCAGGCGCTTGGCGATCTCGTGGTTGCTCGACCCCTGGGCCAGGAGCTCGAGGATCTCCCGCTCCCGCGGAGTGAGATAGACGAGGTCGGCCCGCGGTTCCGCGCGGGGCTGACTCAGCCGGCGGAACTCCTCGAGCATCTTGTGCGCCAGGGCGGGGTCGAGCCACGCTTCCCCGCGGTGGACCGCCCGCAACGTCTTGAGCAGCTGCTCGGGCTTGGCGCTCTTGAGCACGTAGCCGCGCGCCCCGGCCTTGATCGCCTCGAAGAGATGCCCCTCGTCGCCGTACATCGTGAGCATCACCACGCTCACCTCGGGGTAGCGCTCGGCGATCCTCCGAGTGGCTTCAATGCCGTCCAGCCGCGGCATGTGGATGTCCATGAGCACGACGTCGGGCCGATAGAGCTTCGCCTTCTCCACGGCCTCCTCGCCGTCGGCGGCCTGGGCCACCACCCGGATGTCCGGCTCCGCCGCCAGGAGCTGGGCCAACCCCTGGCGGACGAGATGGTGGTCGTCGGCGATCAGCACCTCGATCGTGCCCGCCTTCATCGCCCTTCGCCCCCTCGGGCGGCCTCAGGCCGATCCCGTCCGCGCAGCGGCAGCACAGCCCGGAGGCGCGTCCCCGCCCCCGGCGCGGACTCGAGGGAGAGGGAGCCCCCCAGCGCCTCCACCCGCTCCTTGAGGTGCCGCAGCCCAAGCCCTCGGGGGCTCGTCAGCGCCCTCTCGACGTCGAAGCCCCGCCCGTCGTCCTCGACCTCCACGGCCACCCGCTCGGGCCGCACCTCGAAGGCGACCCGGGCCCGGCGGGCTTGGGCGTGCTTGGCCACGTTGTGGAGCGCCTCCTGGGCGATGCGGTAGAGCGCCCCCTCGACGTCGGGCGGGAAGCGCCGCTCCTCGCCCCGCACCTCGACCGTCACCTCCAGCTCCACGTGCGCCTGGAGGTCCCGGGCCAGCCGCCGGACCGCCTCGATGGGGCCCAGCTCCTCGAGCTCCAGGGGCCGGAGCGCCCAGATGAGCCGCCGTAGGTCCTGCAGGGACTCCTGCAGGAGGACCTGCAGGCCGCCCAGCTCCTCGGCCACCCGTTCCGGCTCCTTGGAGGCGAGCTTGCGGCACAGGTCCAGCTGGAGCCCTAAGAAGTAGAGGTTTTGGGCGACGCCCTCGTGGATCTCGCGGGCGATGCGGGCCCGCTCCTCGCGCACCGCCCGCTCCCGCCGACGGCGCTCCTCCTCGGCCTGTTGTTCGGCCCGCTCCTTGGCCAGGAGCTGCCGCTCGATCCAGGTGAGCACCCCCCAGGTCACCGCGGGGCCCAACAGACCGTAAAAGAGGATCTCCGCGCCGAAGTGGTACGGCAGCCCCAGCTCGTGGACCCCACGAACGAAGAGGAGCTGATAGAGCACCACGACGACGAAGATCACGGGCGGCAGGACCAGCCGGAGGCCCGCCACCTGCTCCCGCGGCGAACGACGGAAGAACCACAGCCCTTTCATGGGGGCGATTATACCGAACGACCGAGAGCCGAGGGGCCGGGGCGTAGGGCCAGGCGTAGGGACAAATGCCCTTAGCCGAGCTGGGACGTTCGCCTCTACCCCTCCCGCGCGCGCCGGGGTAGGGTGAAGCCGGACGATCGGGTCGGTCGAGTCGAAGGAACCCAACAGGAGGGCAAGAAAGGGGTGAGCTGCGATGACGAGGACGAGGAAGCACAAGGGGGTCACGCGCCGGGAGCTCCTCAAGGCGGCGGGGGCGGCCGCGCTGGGCGGCGTGCTCCTCTCCACGGCGCCCGGGCGGCGCGCCCTGGCCCACGAGGAGGAGGGCGCCGCAGACCTCGAGATCCACATGGGCGAGATGTACTTCCAGCTCCACAAGGTCAACGGCGAGGAGGTCCAGGCGGAAAAGAACGCTCCGATCACGATCCGAGCTGGACAGCGGCACCTGATCCGCTTCGAGAACGTCGGCGTCGTGCCCCACGAGGTCCACTTCGGTCGCGTCCCCGACCTGAAGGCCCGCCTCTACAAGGAGAACCTCTTCGGGCTTGGCGACGGGACCTCGCCGACGCTCGGCTTCCTGGGGCTGCACCTGCTGCCGGGCGAGTCGGCCACCCTGCACGTCTGGATCCCGGAGAGCAAGAGGGGGGAATGGGAGATCGGCTGCTTCATGCCCGGCCACTACGAGGCGGGTCAGCGCGCCCCGTTCATCGTCGAGTAGCGTATAGCGTAGCGGGGAAGCCCAACCGCACCGCGACGCGACCGTGGCCCGCGCACCCCATGCGGGCCACGGGGGGCTGCTCCCAAAAGGGAGGGGCTGGAGTCAAGCCCCTCCCTTTTTGGGCTTAAATGCGCTCCTCGATCTTGAGCTAGGGCGACGGGGCCAGGCGCTGGGTGAGGGCGTCCAGCTCGCGGGCCAGGAGTCGGGCGACCCGGCCCCAGGCGTCCAGCCCGTAGCGCGCCTCGACGCCGGGCGAGTAGTTCGTGTTGGCGTTCACGTCGTAGGTGACGCGCCGCCCCGGCCGCCTGGCGTCCTCCACGAACTCGATCCCCGCGACGTCGAGCCCCACGCCGCGCGCGAACTCGAGATAGCGCCGAACCAGCGGGTCGTCCGGGCCCAGATCGGCTCGCAGGTCGAACAGGCTCTGCCGGTCGAAGCCCTCTTCTTCCGATTCCGACGGGCGGGCGTCCGTCGTCGGGCAGAACGCGTCCTCCACGGCGCAGCAATCGGAGGGGCAGAGCTGAAACCCCCGGCTCGTGTCGGCCTTGATCGCGTAGACGAACTCCCCGTCGACGATCTCGACCCGGGTGATGAAGCCGCCGCGCGGCTCTATGTACTCCTGGAGCAGCGTGAGCCCGTCGGGCGAGGGGACGAACGCCTCCGACTCGACGTAGCGATCGAACTCCTCGAGCGAGCGGAAGAGGAAGACGCCGAGGCCCTTCCCGCCGCAGTTGTGCTTCGTGATGAAGGGGAGGGGCATCCGGCGGGCGGCCGCCTTGAGCGGGCCGGGGCCGCCCGCGACCGCGATCGTGCGCGGCGTCTCGATCCCAAAGCGCCGGAGCGCTTGATACTGCCGGACCTTGCTGGTCTCCAGCGCCCAGGCGCGGCTCCCGTTGACGACGCGCCGCCCGTGGCCCTCGAGCCAGGCCAGCAGCGCGCCCGTGAGCGACAAGCCCGAACGGTGCCCGCGGGTGTGGGCCGAGGGGCTCATGCGGTTGAAGAAGACGCCCATAGGCGGCTCGTCGTCGAGATCCACAACGCCCTCGTCGACGAACCACGCCTCGAAGGGCACCCCCGCCCGCCGGAGCGCCTCGCGCAACGGCGGCATCCACTCCTCGTTCTCGTACAGCACGTACACCTTGGGCTCGACGTGCATCGGGTCGATCGCGCCCCCTTTTCTTTTCTTTCGCAATCAGCCCCCGCTCTTCTTGAGCACGATCCGCCACTCCGCCGGGCCCCTCTCTTCGACCTTGAGCACCTTGTGCCCTTGGCCCTCGGCCCAGCGGGGGATCGTCTCGAGCGACAGCGGGTAGTCCAGCAGGACTTCCAGCACCTCGCCCGGCTCGAGCCGGGCCATCGCCTTCTTCGTCTCCGTCAGCGGGTAGGGGCAGATCTCGCCCCGCACGTCCAGCGTGTGGACCTTCCCCGCCTTCTCCTGCAGCTCCTGGAGCTCCTTCAACGCCTCCGACTTGGCTTCAACGCGACTCATCGCGATCCCTCCTCCTGTTGAGCTTGAGTTTGGGCTTGGGGTTGGGCGAGCCGTCGCGCTTGCGCCGTAAGGCGCTCCCATAGGGCGGCGAGGCGCTCGCCCGGCGCCCCGAAGAGCAGGGCGCTCGCCGTCCAGGCGCCGAGCACGATCATAACGGTCGTGAGGAGGCTCCCCAGCGAGAGCACGGCCAGGCCGGTGAACCCGTGGCCGATGTTGCAGCCGCCAGCCAGCTGGGCCCCGAAGCCCATGAGCAGCCCGCCGCCCAGCGCCTGGAGCGTCCGGCCCGGCGGGGGCACCCGGAGCTTCGCCTCCCCGTGGAGCCGGGCCGCGACGAACGCCCCCGCGATGAGGCCCACCAAGGCCCAGCTGCCCCAGTCGAGCCAGCCCGCGTCCCCGGTCACCAGCCACAGGAACCACGAGCGGATCGGCCCCGTGATCGACAGCCCGTAGGCGCGGCCCGTGGCCGTCGAGCCGACCCAGGCGGCCAGCCCGATGAGCCCCAGCGCGACGCCCGTGAGCAGCCAGGGCCACCCCCGCTGATGGGGCGCCCGGACGCCCCGTCGAAGGCCCGTCCACAGCGCCCACAGCAGCACGAGCCCGCCCACCCCGAGGGCCAGCAGCAGTTGGCCCGCGCTCCCGCCCGAAAGCCCCAGCAGCGCGGCCAGCGTGGGCGCCTCGCCTGAAGACGAGGAGGGGCTCCAGCGCAGGGCCTCCTGGACGGGGAGGAGCGCCCCTCGGTCGACGACCACGGTCATGAGCCCGAAGCCCAGCAGCGCGAGCAGCGAGCCGAGCATCCCCTCCCCGACGCGGTAGCACGTCCCGCTGGCGCAGCCGCCCGCCAGCACCATCCCCATCCCAAACACAAAGCCGCCGAGCGCGTTCGCCGCGGGCCACAAGGGGGGCACGTCCGGCTCGGCAGGGAAGAGCCCCGTGTGCATCAAAAGCTGGAGCCCCAAAAGCTGCACGGCCACGGCCAGCGCCCAGGTGCGCAGCAGCGTCCCATCTCGAATAAACACGACGTCGCGGAAGGCCGTGTTGACGCAGAAGCGCCCCCGCTGCAGCGCGTACCCGAACGCCAGCCCCACGATCAGCCCCGAGACGACCGCCCACGCGTTCATGGCCCTCGATCACCAAGAACTCGCACGAGAATCACCAGCAGGTGCTCCGGTGCTCCTCCACGACGCCCGCGCCCGCGGGGGCGGCGCGCACGCGCACGAGGGGCGCGCCGCGGGCCTTCCACTCGGCCAGGCCCCCGTCGTAGAGCGCGACGTCCAGGCCCAGGAGCGAGAGCCCCACGTACGCCAGGGCCGCCCTAAGCCCCGTGTTGCTGTAGACAACGGCCTTGCGCGCGGGATCGAGGGGCACCCCGGCCCGCTCGGCCTCGACCTTGAGCAGCCAGGCGGGCCGGAAGCGCCCGTCGCGCCTGAGCAGCGCGTCGGCGGGCAGCGGGAGCGCGCCGGGAAGGTGGCCTTCGGCGTACTCGCGGGGCGTGCGGGCGTCCACCGGCACGAGCGGGGCGGGCTTGTCGTCGGCGTCGACGTCGACGTCGGCCTCGGCCTCGAGGGCGGCCCGCAGCTCGTCGAACTCGACCAGCAGCTCGGGGCGGACGCGGGGCTCGAACGTCGTGGGCTCGACCCGGGGCGGCTCCGTGGTCAGGGCGCCCCCGGCCGCCCGCCAGGCGGCCAGGCCGCCGTCCAGCAGCCGGACGTCGGGATGGCCCAAGTAGCGGAGCGCCCAGAGCAGCCGGGCGGCCCAGACCCCCTCGCCCCCGTCGTAGACGACCACGGGGCGCTCGCGGGAGACGCCCGCCCGCCCCAGCACCTCCGCCAGCTGGGGGGCGGGCGCCAGGCGCCGGGGGACGTCGGTCCAGACGTTGAGGTCGCCGTCCCAAACGTTCGCGGCGCCGGGCAGGTGCCCCCGACGATACTGGAGGAGCGGCCGGGCGTCCAGCACACGGATCCCCGCATCGCCGTCCGCAAGGAGCCCCCGCAGCTCAGCCGCGGAGGCGAGCAGCCCGCGGGCGTACGGGCGGTTGAGGGCGTAGAGCCCGTGGCCCAACACCCCCAGCAGTCCGAGCGCCAGCCCGGCCTCGATTCCCCGTCGCAGCAGCGCTCTCCGCGTCAGCTCCATCCCGATCGCGCTCAGACGGTGCAGCAGTAGAGCGGGCAGCCCGCGCCCGACGGGTTCAGGGGCGGCAGGCTCCCCACCGCCACGCCCTCGGCGGGCGGCACCCGGGTGCGCAGGGCGACGGCCCCCACGGGGTTCGGCCCCACCTCGATGAGCTTGACGAGCTCCAGCGCCTCGACGTCCACGACGGCCACCACGTTCGCGTTGTGGACGGGGACGTAGAGCTTCGCCCCGTCGAGCGAGAGGTCCCCGGCGACGGGGTTCCCGCCCTCGACGAGCGGGATGCGCTTGACGATCTCGAGCCGCTCGACGTCCACGACGCTCAGGTCGCCCGTGTCGCGGTTGATGATGAAGTTGATCGCGCCGTCGTAGGTGAACTCGTCGGTGATCGGCCGCTCTCCGAGGCCGTCGTCCTGCGTGAAGCGATGAACTTCTTTGGGCTTCGTGGGGTCGCGCACGTCGAAGACGCTCACCGTGCCCCGGCCCTCGATGTTCTCGACGAAGACGTAGCGCCCGTCGGGCGAGGCCGTGGCCATGAACGGCTCGATCGGCGGCTCCCCCACCAGGGGCGGCACCGGAACCGTCGCGACCACCTCGAAGCGCTCGACGTCCAGGACGCTGAAGGTGTCCGTCCCACGGTCGGGCGCGTACGCGAAGCGGCCGTCGGGCGAGAGGGTGATGTCGCAGGGCTGTGAGCCCTCCAGGTGCTTGAAGCGGGCGACGACCTCCCCGAACGTCGGGCTCCCTGGCCGGACGTCGATTTTGAGGAACTCGTCGACGAAGCGGGCGGCCACGACCAGAAAGCGCCCGTCCGGCGTCGTCTCGGTGTAGTTCTGCCAGGAGCCCGTCTCGACCCTCTTGACGATTTGGGCGCTCTGGAGGTCGACGATGTGGACGGCGGGCTCCCGGTCCGTGTGCAGCCCCGTGAACAGCAGCGAGCCGCGCTCGTAGCGCTTGTTCGCCGGGAAGCTCGCCGTCGTCCCGACGAAGACCGTCTTCACGATCTCGTCCGTTTGGGTGTCGATGACGGTGACGCTGCCGTCCCCGTTGTTGATCACGAAGAGCAGGTCGCGCTCCTCGCCTTCTTCGTCCTGGGCTTGGGCGAGCCCCCGAACCGTCGAGAGGAGCGGGCCGAAGGCGCCCGCCCCGGCCAACGCCCCCGTCGCCTTGAGGAACGCCCGTCGGGTCAGCACCCCATCCCGCATCGACCTCCTTTTGTTTGCCGTTTAGAGGGGGTGTTCGCTTCCGCTCCCTTCCCCCAGAAGGCCGTACGCCTCGGGCCAGTCGGCGATGTAGCGCTTGGCCTCCGGGGGCAGCCAGAGCCGCCCGCCGGCCGACCCGACGCGCCCGATGATTTGGGGGTGGTGGCCCAAGCGCTCCAGCTCGGCCGCCACCCGCTCGAGCACGCGCGGGCGGGCGATCAGGGCCACGGCCCCGTTCGTCCCCGCGGTCCCGTTCGGCAGCAGGAAGTTTCGAGAAGCCCAGGCCACGATCTCGGGGTGGGCCAGCGGCACCCGCTCGATCACGAGGTCGCGCCGGGCGAGCTCGGCCAGCTCACGGAAGACGTCGAGCCCTGGACCCGAGAGGTCCGCCGTCGCCTTGAGGTGCCTCTCGGGGTCGAAGGGCTCGTCGGGCTCGGGGCAGAACTGCTGGACGACCCGCCCGACGTCGAGGTTGGGCCGCCTCATCACCGCGAGGCGCTCCTCGACGGCCCGCTCGACGTCTTGCAGCGTGAAGCCCGCCCCCTCTAACGCGCCGGCGCCCAGCTCGCGGGCCTCGATGAGCGCGTTGATCGGGGCCAAATCCCCGAACGTTCGATGCACCAAGATCCAATCGCCCTCGCGCAGCTCTTGATAGAACGTCGGCGGCCGCTTGGGCGACGCCCCGAGGACGGTCGCGCCCAAAAGCAGCGTCGAGTCGGAGACGGGCGGCTGGGGCTCGAGCTTCAGCCCATAGCGCTCGGCGAACGCTTTGATGTTGCGCTCAATCGCCCGGGCCAGCTCCCGCGAGGGCGCGGCGTAGAGCGGCACGATCGTGACGTCGTCGACGGCGCCCAGCGCGACGAGATCGTTGAGCGCGTTGCTCAGCGCGACGTCCGTCTGCTCGGGGGCGTCGAGGGGGCGCGTCGGGTCGATGAGCTGGATCGTGTCGTTGTTCGCGGCCCGGAAGCCCTCTTGCTTGGGCCCCGTGGGCGCGTAGACGTCGAAGTGGACGAACTCGTCCTCAGGGCTGTACGCCTCGATCGTGTGCCCCTTGCCGATGTGCAGCTGCGCGCCCTCTTGCGTCAGGGCCCTGTAGATCTCGAGCCAGCGGTCGGCCAGCTCGTCGGGCCGAAACGCCCGATAGACGGCGCTCACGGTCACGGCCCGCAGGGCTTTGGGGGGCAGGGGCTTGACGGCCTCCGCCCGGAACGGGTAGACCCGCCGCTCGAGCTCGAGGCCCTGGGTTAAGGGGAAGATGTCGGCGTCCTCGCGCTCGGCGACGGTCACGCCCAGGCGCTCGAGCGCCGGGCGCAGCCGCCGGAGCGCCGGGTAGACGACCCGCTGCAGGTCGATCTTGACGGCGCAGCCGCAGGCCAAGCGACGCGGGTCCAGCTGGCTCCTCGTGCTCGCGCTTGCGCTTGGGCTTGGGCTCGGGTTCGAGTTCGGGCTCATGACGGCGATCCCTCCTCCTCGGCCTCTGCGTGTGGGGCGAACGTGTCGGTCGAGAGGTACCGCCCCCCCTCGTCGGGGAAGCAGACGACGATCGAGGCGCCCCGGCGCCCCCGCCCGGCGTACTCCCGGGCGAGGCGCTGGGCGGCGAGCCAGGCGGCCCCCGACGACGGCCCGACCAGCAGCCCGAAGCGCCGGGCCAGCTCGCGGGTCGCCCGCTTCGCCTCTCGATCAGAAATTTCGATCACGCGGTCGATCCAGCGATCGTCGCAGATCTTGGGCTTCTTGTCGCCGACGGGGCGGCGCAGGCCCATGATCTTGTCCTCGGGCCAGACGGCCACGACCTCGACGTCGGGGTTATGGGCTTTCAGCCGCATCGAGACGCCCATGAGCGTCCCCGTGGTGCCCGTGGGCGCCACGAACGCCGCGACGTCCGGGCACTCTTCCAGAATCTCAGGAGCCGTGGTGTCGTAGTGGGCCCAGGCGTTGACGGGGTCCTCGTGCTGGGCGAGCCAGTAGGCGTGGGGCGGGTCGTGCGCCGCCCGCGCCCGCTCGATGGCCCCGTCCGTCCCCAACTCGGCGGGGGTGGGCTCCACCGCCGCCCCGAACGCCCGGAGCAGCTTGAAGCGCTCGAGGCTGACGTCCTCGGGCATGAAGACGCGGACGGGGAAGCCCAGCGCGGCCCCGATCAGCGCCAGCGCGATCCCCGTGTTCCCGGAGGTGCCCTCGACGAGCGTCGTCTTGGGCTCGGGCTCGGCGATGAGCCCCCGCTCGAGCCCGGCCGCGATCAAATAGAGCACGATGCGGTCCTTCAACGACCCGGAGGGGTTGCGCCCCTCGAGCTTCGCCCGGAGGCGGACGCCCTCCACGGGCGGCAGCTCGATCAGGGGCGTGCGGCCGATCCCCTTCAGCAGGGGGGCGCGCTCCTGGAGCGCCCGGGCGCGCGCTCGGACCCGCGCCAGCGCCCCCTCGGGGGGCGGGGTGATCTCAAAGGGATTCAGCGGGGAAGGTCGGAGGGGCTCCGTCTCGACGTCGGTCTCAGCAAAAACAAAGGCGATCACCCACAGCGGGGTGGGGGATCAGGCGTTCAGCGTCGACAAAGGCGATCACCACGCATAAAAGCTCCCCTCCGTTCAACGGCGCAGCGGAGCGCGCGCATTATACAGGCTCGAACCCCGAGCGTCAAGGTCCGCGTTTGAGGGCGCGCCCGTTTTTACGGAAAGAAGGGACGGGACGGAAGGGGGGCTGAGAGCTGGCTTTTGCCCTTCCCTCGCCGGGCGTTTATAATCGTCGCCCGGGGGCAGCGCGCATGCGATCGAGGGGCTCGTCGAGGGGCTGGCAGGGCCGCGACGTCATCTCCATCCGCGACTTCTCCCGCGAGGACATCGAGGCCGTCCTCCGCG
>WFPR01000170.1 GCA_015487455.1 Candidatus Bipolaricaulota bacterium | reverse complement strand
GGGTGGGGACGGGCCCCGTCGCGCTGAGGCTGACGCTTCGGCAGCGGGAGGTCACCCATCCCGATCCCGACGCGGCCTCCAGGGACCGCGAGGTCCGCGCGTTCAGGCTGGCGGCCTCGCTTGAGCTGGGCGCGCTGACGGCGAGCGGCGCGCTCACGCGGGAGCAGCAAGCCTTTCCCAACGACCCGAGCCGGGACGGACGGCTTGAGGCGGTCGAGCTCCGCGGCACCTGGGCCGGGGAGGGATGGTCGTTCGGGATGGCCCGCCGCTGGAGGGCCGCCCGCTTCCCCCACGCGCCCACCCGCGACGAGTGGGGGCACGCGCTCTCGACGCGGTGGGCGCTCGAGGCGGGCGCCCTCCGGGCCGTGGCGAGCTTCGAGCGGAGCGCCCGCGTCTTCCCCGGCAACCCGACCCGGGACGAGCGGGGCCTCGACCGCGCGCTGGCGCTTCGCTTCCCCTGGGGCGCGGCGGAGGTCGGGCTGCTCGCCTCGCGCGCCGACACGGAGCGCCCGAACCGGCCGCGGCTCACCCGGCGCTTCGAGCGCCTGCGCGGCACCCTTGAGCGTGAGGTCCTCGGCGGCTCCCTCCTCCTCCGCCTCACCCAGGACACGACGCGCTACCCGAACGACCCGCGGCGGGACCGACGCGTCCGCGAGGCGCTCCTGCACCTTCGGGCAGCCGGTCCGCCCCCGCGCCCTTGGGCGCCGCTCGCGATGGAGCTCACCCTGGAGCACGAGGAGACGACGTACCCCAACGATCCCGTCAAGGACCGGCGCGTAAGGCGCGTCGCGCTCACCCTGGAGCGGGCGTGGCCCCAGCCCCACCCGAGCGCGCCGTCGACGCCGGCGCTGACGGCGACACTGACGCTGACGCTCGACGCCCAGACGGTCCGCTATCCACAAGCCCCCGACAGGGACGTCGAGCGGCGTCGCCTGGTGTTCGAGCTGGAGGCCCAAATCTTGGAGGGCCTGAGCGGCTCGCTCGAGGGCCGATGGGCGGTCGACCGCTACCCAAACGCCCCCGCGAGGGACACCACGACCGTGGCGCTGGGCCTCGCCGTCACGCTGACGTTTTAGTCCCGCTCAGTCCCGCTCAAGGGGGCATTCAGGCGTGCAGGCCCGATGGGGAGCTGGTGGGCGAACCAGGATTTGAACCTGGGACCTCCCGCGTGTGAGGCGGGCGCTCTGCCACTGAGCTATTCGCCCACGCGGCCTGAAGGAGTGTACCCCGAGAGCGCCCTGCCGTCAAGCGGGTTGAAGAGGGGAGCGGGGAGGGCCGCCGCCCCTTCCCGCTCCCCTTCAGGACAAGCGAACCCACTCCGCCAAGATCAGGAGGCCCAGACCTTCGCGTACTCGAAGTAGTGGTAGTAGTACTCGGCGCGCCACCACCCGGCCTGACTCTCACGGAACTTCAAGTAGGCCTCGTAGACGCGGGCGAAGTCCTTGTCCTGGTTCGCCTGCTCGTCGAAGACCGCTTGGGTGAGGGCGAAGAACTCGTCGAGCACCTCGTCGGGGAAGGTGCGCACCTCGACGTCGGGGTACTCCTCCTGGATCCTGGCGAGGTACTGGGCGTTCTGGACGTCGAACTCGGCGTAGGACCAGGCGGTGACCGCGTCGGCGGCCGCCCTCACGACGGCCTGCAGCTCCTTGGGCAGGGCGTCCCAGGCGGCCTTGTTGACGATGAGCTCCGCCTGGGCGCCGGGCTCGTGCCAGCCGGGATGGTAGTAGTACTTGGCGATCTGAGGGAAGCCGAAGAGGTAGTCGTGGTACGGCCCGACCCACTCGGCGGCGTCGATGGTGCCCGTCTGCAGCGCGGTGAAGATCTCCGCGCCGGGGAGCAGCACCACGCTGACCCCGGCCCGCTCGTAGACCTTGCCGCCGAGGCCGGGGATGCGCATCTTCAGCCCCTGAAGGTCGTCCAGGCTGTTGATCTCGCGGTTGAACCAGCCGCCCGCCTGGACCCCGGTGTTGATCAGGGGGTAGGGGACGAGGTTGAAGGGCTCGTAGATCTCGGTCCAGAGCTCCAGCCCGCCCCCCGAGTGGAGCCAGGCCGTCATGCGATCGTAGGGGAGCCCGAAGGGCACCGCGGTGAAGAACTGGGCCGCGGGGACGGTCCCGGCCCAGTAGTAGGCGGCGCTGCTGCCCGCCTCCACCGTCCCCGAGGAGACGGCCTCGAAGACCCCCAAAGGCGGGACCAGCTCGCCCCCGGCGTAGACCTGAACGGTGAGCGCCCCCTCGGACAGCTCCTCCACCAGCTGGGCGAAGCGCTCCGCGCCCGTCTGCAGGATGGGGAAGTTCGGCGGCCAGCTCGTCACCATCGTCCACTGGATCTGGGCGCCCTTGGCCGTCGTCGCGCGCAACGGGAGCACCCCGGCCCCCGCCAGCGCCCCGATCCCCGTCACCCTCAGAAACTCCCGCCGCGACACGCGCTCGTGCGTCATAGGAACCTCCTTCCGCCTTTCGGGGATTTTCGTTGGGGAACTCCCTAGCATAAAGGAGTTAACGCTGTCAAGCCCTGAGGGGCCTGCGACTCCGCCCGGGGGCGGGCTATAATTCCAGCGCCATGCGCGAACTCCTCGACATCCTTGAGAGGATTGAGGCCCTCCTCGACCGAGGGGGACGGGCGGCGCTGGCCACGGTGATCGCGACCCAGGGCTCCACCTATCGCCGTCCCGGTGCCCGGATGCTCATCACGCCAAACGCGAACGCCAACGCGAGCGTGCACGAGACCGTCGGGGCGGTGAGCGCCGGGTGCTTGGAAGAGGAGGTCCGCGCCGTGGGGCTTCGGGTGATTGACCAAGCAAGGCCCGAGCGCCTGCGCTTCGACACCACGGAGGCGATGGACAAGCTCGTGGGGACGGGGCTCGGCTGCCGCGGCACGATCGACGTCCTCGTCGAGCCCCTCGATGCCGAGCGCGCCGACGCGTACCTCAAGCTGCGGCGATGCCTCCGGGAGGACCGCCCCTGCACGCTAGGGTTGGAGGTGGGGACGGGCAGGCACGTCCTCTTCACCCAGGACGAGCTGCTGGTCGACGAGCTGGGCGACCCGGCGCTGCTGAGCGCCCTCCGGCGCGAGGCGGAAGCGCTCCCCGCGCGGCGGCCGACGGCCCTCCTGCGCCTTAAGGAGCGCGACGGCGTGGAGCTGTACGTCGAACGCGTGGAGCCCCCGCTCAAGCTCATCGTTTGCGGCGCGGGCCACGACGCCCAGCCCCTTGTGAGCTTCGCCAAGGAGCTGGGCTTCCGGGTGACGGTCGTGGACCCTCGGCCTCAATATCTCACGGGGGCGCGCTTCCCCTGGGCCGACCACCTCGTGCTGGCCCACCCCGACCCCGACGAGCTTCACCAAAAGCTCCCCCTGCGGGTGGACGGGCGCACCGCCGTCGTGGTGATGACCCACCACTACGAACGCGATAAGGGCTTCTTGAGCTGGGCGCTGCGCTCGGGGGCGTTCTACGTGGGGCAGATGGGGCCGCGCGCCCGCACCGACGAGCTTTTAACGGACATCGAGCGCGAGTCCGGCGGCCCCCTGCCCGACGGGGCACGGGCCAAGCTCTACGGGCCCGTGGGGCTCGACGTGGGCGCGGAGACGCCCGAGGAGATCGCGCTTAGCGTGCTTAGCGAGATCTTAGCTGTGAAGAACGGACGGCCGGGGAGGCCCCTGAGGGAGCGCCGGGGGCCGATCCACCCCTCGCCTTCCTCCCAATGTTGAAGCATGTTGAAGCGAGCGACACTCCCCGGGGTGGTGCTCGCCGCCGGACGGGGTGCCCGCTTTTATAAAGCCACGGGCCAAAACAAGCTCCTCGTTTGTGTGGAGGGCGAGCCCGTCGTCCGCCGCAGCGTCCGGGCGATGCTTTCTGCCCCAAGCGTCGACCCCGTGCTCCTCGTCGTGGGCCACGAGTGGGAGCGCGTTTTCGGAGCCCTCGGCGACCTGAGGCGGCACCCCAAGCTCCGGGTGGTGCGGAACGAGCGCTGGGCCGAGGGCCTCTCCTCGTCGCTGCAG
>WFPR01000169.1 GCA_015487455.1 Candidatus Bipolaricaulota bacterium | reverse complement strand
TGACGGCGGGGCGCCCCTGGGCTATAAGTACCGCCGGTGGAGCGGCGGGCCCGTAGCTCAGCGGCAGAGCAGCCGGCTCATAACCGGTCGGGCGCAGGTTCGAATCCTGCCGGGCCCACCCGGGCAGCCCGCGGCCGCGCATCGCGATGGAGAAGCTTTTAGTTTATTTCGACGGCGCCTCCCAGGGGAACCCCGGCGACGCGGCCATCGGGGTCGTGCTCCTGGACGGCCAGGGGCACGTCATCGAGGAGATCTCGAAGTACATCGGCCGGGCGACGGGCAACGTGGCCGAGTACAAGGCGCTCATCGAGGCGGCCCGGGCGGCGCTCGAGTACATGCCCCAGCGGGCCATCTTCTTCACCGACTCCCAGCTCGTCGCGAACCAGATCAACGGGCTCTACCGCGTCCGGCAGCCCCACCTCGACGTGTTGAACCGCCAGGCCGAGGAGCTGCTGAACCGCCTGCCCCGCTGGGAGGTCCGCTACATCGAGCGGACGGCCAACTGGCAGGCGCACCGCCTGGCGCAGAAGGCGCTGCTCGAGCGGGGCCGCCCCGAGCCCGCCGCGCGCTCGGAGCTGGTCGAGCGCCTCTGCGCGATCGCCGAGCGCCTGAGCGAGCGGGACCAGCGCCGCCTGCTCGGCTACGCCCGCCGCCTCCTGCAGGAGGCCGAGGAGGCCGCCAAAGGGGCGGAGGATGAGGGGTAAGTCTCCCGCTCCCCCCGGTAGAGGTGGACGATCCCGCCGGTGAGCGCCTGAACGCTCACGCGCCGAAGCCCCGCCTCCGCCATCCACGCGGCAATTTGATCCGGGGCGGGGAACTCGTGGATCGAGCGGCATAAGTACTCGTACGCGGGCCGGTCGCCCGCGAGCCACCCGCCCACCCGCGGCACCCAGTGCTTCAGGTAAAGGCCGTAGAGCCCGCGCAGCCAGGCGCTCCTGGGCAGGCTGAACTCCAGGACGAGCAGCCGCCCGCCGGGCCGGAGCACGCGGGCCATCTCCCGCAGGCCCTGAAGGGGGTGGGGCAGGTTGCGCAGCCCGAAGGCGATCGCCACGACGTCGAACGCGCTTGATGGGAAGGGCAGCCGCAGCGCGTCCCCCTCGACGAGCGCGATGCTCCCGCGCAAGCCCGAGCGCTTGAGCTTGTTCTGGGCGACGGCCAGCATCCCGCGCGAGAGGTCGAGGCCCCAGAGCCGAAGGGACGGCTCGCGATAACGGAACTCGAGCAGGAGGTCGCCCGTGCCGGTGCCGACGTCGAGGACGCGCTCGCCCGGCCGGGGCGCGGCGGCCCGCACGAGCGCCCGCCGCCAGGCGCGGTCCCGCAGGCCGCTCAAGACGCGGTTGGTCAGGTCGTAGCGCGCGGCGATGCGCGAGAACATCCGCGGGACCTCGTCCCCGATCCGATCGGGGCTCGCGCCCATGGCGCTCGGGGGTCAAAAGCTCGGCGCGAAGATCCCGCCGGGCACGACCTCCACGCGCAGCGGCTCGCCCGAGGGGCCGCGCGCCCAGACCGTCCCGGGGAGGACGGCGATCTCCGCGTTGGCCCGCTCCAGGCGACGGACGCGCAGGGTCAGGAAGCGGTGCGTCCCCGCCGTCTCGCGGACCCGCTTGGCCTCCACGAGGATCTCGCCGTCGCGGTTGCTGCGGACGATCCAGGTGGCCCAGTTCGTCGAGCTGTCCACGGCGCTCACGCGGGCGATGTGGTTGGGGAAGACGATCACGAAGCGGATCTCCGCGGGGTTCCCCGTGAGCAGCACGGGGAGGTCCACGGGCGCGTTGTCCCAGGAGATCACCCGGCCGATCTCGAGGCGGACCGCCGCGGGCCCCTCAAGGGCGGGCGCCTCGGCGACGGGGGCGGGGACGGGCGTAGGGACCGAGGCCCCGCTGAAAACGAGGAAGATTGCCCCGAGGACGACCAGCGCGGTCAAGACCAAGCCGACCTGCTGCATGGGTCCCTCCTTTACGCCTACACAGTTACACAATCATTTTCGATCTCCCGTCGGCGTCGGCGTTGACGGGCCGTTCGCGTCTGCAGTATAACATAAGGCTCGAGGCGATGGGAACACCCGCGCTGAGCGACGAGGAGCGCCTGGCCGTCGAGGCCGAGATCCTGAGGCGCCTGTGGCACGAGGGGCGGGGGACGCCGAGGGGGCTGGCCCAAGCCCTCGAGCGGGGCCTCCCCGTCCTGCACGACTGCCTTCAGGACCTCGCCCGCAGGGGCTTCGTCTTCGAGTTCCTGGCCTCCCCGCAGGGCCGCGACGACTCGATCTACTGCCTCACCCGACGCGCCACCCGAAGGATCCAGCGGGCGTTGCAGGGCTACAGCCGCTACCGCCTGCGGAGCTTCTGGGAGGCGCTCGCGCGGGAGCGCGGCCTCCTCGGCTCGGTGGGCCTCGACCCCGACTAGACCCTGAATTGATCACCATGAGCGCGTCCCCCTTCTCAAGCGCGATCGCGCGCCTCCCCGAGGAGCGGGCGCGGCGCTTCGTGCAGCAGCTCCTGGCTTGGTACGCCCAAAACCATCGGGCGCTGCCCTGGCGGGCGACGCGCGACCCCTATCGCCTCTGGGTCGCGGAGGTCATGCTCCAGCAGACGCGCACCGAGACGGTGCTCGGGTATTACGAGCGCTTCCTGCGCGCGTTCCCCACGGTCGAGGCGCTGGCCCGCGCGCCGCTCGATCGGGTGCTGAAGGCGTGGGAGGGGCTGGGCTACTACGCGCGGGCGCGGAACCTCCATCGGGCGGCTCAAATCGTCGTGGAGCGCTATCAGGGCCGCCTGCCCGCGAAGAAGGACGAGCTGCTGAAGCTCCCCGGCGTCGGGCGCTACACGGCCGCGGCCGTCGCGAGCCTCGCGTTCGGGGAGCCGGAGCCGGTGCTGGATGGGAACGTGCGCCGGGTGCTCGCCCGCCTGCTGGCCCTCGAGGACGATCCCGCGCGGCCCCACCTCGAGCGGGCGCTGGAGGGCTGGCTGCGTGAGCTGCTCACGGCGGTCCCGGAAGCCCGCGGGCGCCCCGGCGAGTTCAACCAGGCGCTCATGGAGCTGGGCGCCGTGGTCTGCGTCCCCCGCGCGCCCCGGTGCGCGATCTGCCCCGTCGAGGCGCTCTGCGAGGCGCGCCGCCGGGGGGTGGAGCGCCGCCTGCCCGTGCGCGCCCGAAGGGCGCACAAGCCCCACCACGACGTGGCCGTCGCGCTGCTCTGGGACGCTCAAGGGCGGCGGCTGCTCATCCAGCGGCGCCCCGACGAAGGGCTGCTGGGCGGGCTGTGGGAGCTGCCCGGCGGGAAGCGCGAGCCCCGCGAGTCGCTCCTCGGGTGCCTCAAGCGGGAGCTCCGCGAGGAGCTGGGCCTCGACGGCGCCGACGTGGAGGTGCTATCCAAAGAGCCCCTCGTCGTGCGGCACGAGTACTCGCACCTCCGCGTGACGCTTTACGCCTTCGAGTGCCGCCTGCGGGACCGGGACGGGGACGGGGCGAACATCACGGTTTCAGCTTCAACGGGCGACGGCGGCTCGGCAAGGCGCCCACAGCGGTGGGTCCGCCCCCAGGAGCTTGAGCGCTACGCCTTCCCGCGGGGGACGCTCAAGGTGCTGCAAGCAGCCGGGCTCCTCTCAGATCCCCAGCAGGAACGGGAACAGGAAGAAGAACAGCAGGAGCTGCAGTAGCCAGAGCAGCGGGAGGGGGATCGCCCCGATCCCCACCGTCGCGGGGGGCGTGGGCGCGGGGGTCGCCGGGGCGAGCGCCAGCGTCGTGCGGAACGCCCCGCGGTAGGCGATCTCGAAGGGTCGCTGGACGTCGAGCCCGGGGGGCAGCTCGACCACCCCGGCGCTCACGGCGTTCGCCTCCAGCCGCCCCGCCCGGAAGTCCTCCGTGATGGGATGCACTTGGGCGGCGCTGAGCGGGTACACGAGCCCGTCCTGGGCGAACGAGATCTCCAGCGGGCTGAAGCGGGAGGGGCGCGTGGGGACGACGAGCGCCAGCAGCGCCTTCCTGCCGACGTAGGGCGCGATGGCCCGCTTGATCTCGGGCTTGAGGTTGCTGTCGAGCACCTCCTGGGTGATGTAGACGAAGGCGAGCATGAGCTGGTCGGGGCCGTCGGTCACGAACAGGGTGGCCAACAGGCGGGGATCGATCCCGGTTCGCTCGCTGATCTGCTGCTTGGCCCACGCCTCCAGCGGCGTCTGGGCGAGGCCGTCCACGCCGGGGCCCGCGGCCGGCCAGAGGGTCGAGCCCACAAAGATCAAAACGGCAACACCAAGGGCGCGTGAGGCGCTGCTACGCATGACGCTCCTCCTTCGCGCGTCGCGCCTTCTTGCTTCGGGGGCCTTCGCCGTTCCCTAGACCCAGACCAAGAAGGCGAGGAGCACGGCCAGGAAGGCCCACCAGAACCAAAAGAGCACCAGCCACGCCACGTCGATGGTCATGATAGGCGCACCTCCTCCCCGCTTGGGGTCCGCCCGAGGCGCCCCGAAGCCCTCGGGCGCTCGAGCAAGTTAAGGGGCATTATAAACCCGTTCGTTGGGAAAGACAAGACCCCTTGATCCCGTTTGGAATTGGGGGCTATAATCGGCGCATCCGAAGAGGAGGTGGTCGTCATCCTTACCCGACGGGCCTTCCTGCGATCGCTGGGTGGCGGCGCGCTGGCCCTCCCCCTCGCGCTCGGGCTCCCGCTTCCGCGCCCGCGGCTCGCCCGCGCCCAAGCTCAAGGGCAGGGGCAGGGTCAGGCGGAGCTGCCCACGCTGCGGGTGAGCCTCCCGCCCGTGATCGAGAGCTTCCCCATCGCGTTCGCCCAGGACCAGGGCGTGTTCGCCGAGGAGGGGCTGAACGTCGAGCTGGTCGGCCTCGCCAACCGCCGGGCCCGCAACCTGGCGCTGTTCACGGGCGAGGTCGACGGCGCGCTCACCGACGTCACCTCCGTGCTGACGCTCCTCGCAAGCCAAGGGGAGGTCAAGATCACCAGCACCGCCTTCGACCGCGTGGAGGGCTTCCGGCGTTACGGCCTCTGGACCCACCACTTCGCGTACATCAGCGATCTGGAGACGCTGCTCCAGCGCTTGGACGGGCAGAACAACCGGGTCATCGGGCTGCTCCGGCAGACGGACATGGAGTACGAGCTGGACCGCCTGCTGCTGAGCCACAACTTCACGCCGGACGAGGCCAAGCACTACGCGGACTTCGAGGACTTGGTGCTGCTGGCCACCCTGCTGGGGCAGGGGAGCATTTTAGCGGCCCTGCTGCCGGAGCCCATCGGCTCGTACATGCAGTACATCACGGAGGCCGAGGGCACCCCCGTCGTGCTGCTCTCGGACTTCAACGAGCAAGCGCTCGTCCCGAGCGTCCTCGCCTTCCAGACGGCGCTCGTCGAGGCGGGGGACGAGCGGCTCGACGCGTTTTATCGGGGGTATCGTCGGGTGCTCGAGCGGCTTCAAGCCATGCCGCGGGAGAGGATCATCGAGGTCGGGCTGGAGGCGGCGCTGACGTTCTTCTTCCCCGGGGTCACGCGCGAGGAGCTGCCCCCCGGCGCGGAGGCGTTCATGCAGGAGTATCTGATCCCGGAGTTCCCGCCGCCCCGGGCGCTCACCCCCGAGGAGTTCGACGGCGTGGCGGAGTGGGCGCGCGCCAAGGGCTACATCGAGCAGCCCGTCCCCTTCGAGGTGGCCACCACCGATCGCTACGCGTCCTGAGCCTCCCACCCCCTTCCCCCCGCGTGGGCCAGGACGGCGGGACGGCGACGGGCGACGGGCGATGGGACGATGGGCGAGCCCCGGCACGCGGCCGAGACCATGATCGAGGTCGAGGACCTGCAGCTGCGCTACGCGGACGAGCGGGTCCTCGACGGGCTCTCGCTGCGCGTCCCGAGGGGGGGCAGCCTGGCGATCATCGGGCCGTCGGGCTGCGGCAAGTCGAGCTTGTTGTGCATTCTAGCGGGGTTGATCCAGCCCACGGGGGGGCGGGTGCGCATCGGGGGCGAGCCCGTCGAGCGCCCGCGCCCCGACGTCGCCCTGATTCTGCAGGAGACGGGGCTCCTGCCCTGGAAGACCGTCTGGCAGAACGCGACCCTGGGGCTCCCGCTCCGGCAGGCGGGGGTGCTCAAGCGGGTCAAGCGCGCGCTGCGGGACCTGGGGCTGGAGGGCCTTGAGCGGCGCTACCCGGCGCAGCTCTCCGGCGGCGAGAAGAAGCGGGTGAGCCTCGCCCGCGCCCTGGCCCAGGACGCCCGGGTGCTGCTCATGGACGAGCCCCTGGCCGCCCTCGACGCCCTCACCAAGGAGCACACCCAAAATCTCGTCTTGAAGCTCTGGAAGCGCCACGGGTTCACGCTGGTGCTCGTCACCCACGACATCGAGGAGGCCGTCTTCCTGGGGCAGCGGATCGCGGTCCTCTCGCCCCGGCCCGCCCGCCTGGTCGCGCTCGTCGAGAACCCCGGGGTGGGCACCGAGGACTATCGTCAGAGCGAGGCGTTCTTCGCGAAGGTGCGCGAGGTGCGGGCGCTGCTCCAGCTCCAGGAGCCCCCGCTCGTGCCCCGCCTCCGAGCGCCCTCGAAGTGATCTTGAGGCGATGAGGCGCGCCGGTCGGGAGGTCGGCAAGCGGACGCTGGCGTACGCCTTGAGCGTGCTCGCGCTGCTCGGGCTGTGGCAGCTGCTCAGCTGGCTGTTCCAGCTGACGCTCGACCCGCGGATGGCCCGCGTCCTCCCCGGGCCGCTGGAGGCGCTGATGGTCTTCCCGGCCCACTGGCGCGAGATCGGGAACCACCTGCTGGGGACGGCGGCCCGCCTGCTCGTGGGGCTCGCGATCTCGCTGCTTTTGGCCGTGCCGCTGGGGCTGGTGATCGGCCACGAGCCCGCGCTGCGCCGCCTGCTCTCGCCCTTCATCTACACCACCTACCCGATTCCCAAGGTCGTCTTCTGGCCCATTCTGTTCGTGCTGTTGGGGGTGGGCAGCGAGCTCTCCAAGATCGGCTTCGTGGTGCTGGTGGTGTTCTTCCAGCTGCTCGTCTCCGCCCGCGACGCGGCCGCGAACCTCCCCCGCGACTACGTGCTGAGCGCGCTGGCCGCGGGCCTCAGCCGCGTCCAGATCTACTGGCACGTCGTGCTGCCGGGGGCGCTGCCCGCCGTGTTCACGGGGCTGCGGATCAGCCTGGGGCTGGGGATCTTCGCCGTCTACATCGCCGAGACGGCGGTGCGGCTCGGGGCGCGCCGGTACGCCGGGCTCGGGAGCTACATCAACGACTCCTTCGGGCTCTTCCGCTTCGAGAGCGTCTTCGCGGGGATCCTGGCCATCGGGCTCCTGGGGCTGGCGCTCTACGGGCTGATCGAGCTGCTGGAGCGCTGGCTCTGCCGCTGGAAATATCTCCGTTGACGGGGCTCGGGCGCGGGGCGTACACTCCGTCGGGGGCGTTCCGCATGGCGAGGTACCCTCGAGCGATCCTGGCCGTGGTGCGCCGGGGGCGGCCCGAGGTCGCGGCCCTGGTCGAGGCGCTGAAGCGCTGGGCGAGCGCCCAAGGCGTCGAGCTCTGGACGATCTCGCTGGACGACCCCCTCCCCGTCGACCCCGACCCGGCGGCCTTCTTGGCCGTCTCGCTCGGGGGCGACGGGACGCTCTTGAGGTGCGCGCGGCTCGTGGCCGAGCGCGGGACGCCGATTTTGGGCGTCAACGTGGGGAGCCTGGGCTTCCTCACGCAGACGGGGGCTGAGGAGCTGTTTAAAGCCCTCGAGGCGATCCAGGGGGGCCACTACGTCGTCGAGGAGCGGCTGCGCGTCGAGGCCGTCTTCCGCGGGCTGACGACGCACGCCCTCAACGAGCTCACGCTCACGCGCCTCGACGTCGAGAGCTTCGTCGAGGTCGAGCTGCGCTGGGGGGACGAGCCCATCGGGACGTACCCCGGCGACGGGGTGATCGTCGCGACGCCGTCGGGCTCGACGGCCTACTCGCTCGCGGCCCGCGGCCCCGTCGTCCACCCCGCCGTTGAGAGCTTGATCGTCACGCCCCTCAACGTCCACGCGCTGGGGCTCCGGCCCCTGGTGGTGCCCGCC
>WFPR01000168.1 GCA_015487455.1 Candidatus Bipolaricaulota bacterium | reverse complement strand
GCTCTGGGGGCGGCGGTGGCGGGGTGGGCCCCGGCGGCGTGGGCGGACCACGGCGGCCCCGTCACCTACGTCGACATCAAGAACCCGCCCGAGGAGGACGAGGACTGCGACTTCCACTTTCGCACGCTGAAGGCGGCGCTGACGAGGTGCCCCCTCCCCGAGTACGGCCTCGTCGTGGTCGATCCCGGCATTTACGACGAGGGGAAGCTCGAGGTCGCCGTCAAGGGCTTGGTCATTCAGTCGAGCGGGGGCGCCCAGCGGACGAAGGTCAACGGTTGCTTCGTGCTCAAGGCCAAGCAGGTCGAGCTGCGCGGCTTCGACGTCAACGCCAAGGAGCAGCAAGGCTGCGAGAACGCTGTCACGGTGGCGGGGCGCGAGGTCAAGGTGCTGGACAACCTCGTGCACGAGGCGACCGCCAACGGCATCGAGATCCTGGAGAACAGCGACAACTCGATCGTTCAGGGGAACAACGTCTTCAACAACGGCGGGATCGGGATCCACGCCCGCGGGGAGAGCCACGGTCTGCAGATCACGAACAATCGGGTCCAGAGCAACGGCGCCTCGGGGATCGTGCTCGAGGGGGACAGCGATCGCTTCTTAATTTCAAACAACCAAGTCGGCCTCAATTTAGGGGCGGGCATCTTGGTGTTGGGGTCCGACGGGGGCCAGCTCACCGACAACACGCTGCAGGGCAACCAGCTCGAGGGGATCAAGCTGGACAAGGCCAACGGCAACGTGATCGTCAACAATCGAGCGGAGGCGAACGGGCTCTTCGGCGTCGCGCTCGTGGGCAGCGACAACAACGAGGTGCGGGGCAACGCGCTCGTCGCGAACCGGGCGGGCGGGGTGGCGCTGCGGGGGAACGCCGTCCCGGCCCAGCGCAACACCGTCGAGAGCAACGAGATCCGCGACAGCGCCCAGGCGGGGGCCGCGGGCGTGCTGCTCGAGGGGGACGTGACGGGCAGCATCGTGCTCAAAAACACCATCATCGGCAACAGCCTCGGCGTGCGGCTGACCCGCAGCGAGGTGACGGAAGGCGAGCCGAGCAACAACACCATCGACAGCAACGAGATCAAGAATTCAGACGAGGACGGGGTGCGCGTCGAGGCCAGCTTCGGGCTCAACCTCTTCCGCTCGAATCAGATCGTGGGGAACACCCGCGTCGGCATCCACGTCACGGGCGGGGGCGGCAACGACACCTTCGCGGAGAACCTCGTCGAGGGGAACGGCGACGACGGCATCCGCATCGCGAACAGCGAGCGCAACACCGTCCAGGACAACGAGATCGCGCTCAACGGCGGCGGGAACAACCAGGGCGGCGAGGCCGACGGCGGCGGCCTCGTCCTGATCAAGGCCCACCGCACCCTCGTGCGGCGCAACCAGATCCACGACGGCGAGGCCAACGGCATCTTGATCGTCGAGTCGAACGACGTGCGCCTGCTGGAGAACACCGTCGAGCGCCACCAACAGGACGGCGTCCGGGCCCTCAAGCCCGAGCGGCTCCTCCTCGAGGGCAACGCGATTCAGCACAACCGCGAGCGGGGCGTGGCCCTCTACGACTGCAAGACCCCCGATCTCCAGCGCAACGCGATCGTGAACAACACCCTCGGCGGCGTGTTCTTCAAGAACTGCGAGGCGCCCCGCCTCCAGATGAACGAGATCGTGGACAACGGGCGCTTCGGCCTCTGGAGCGAGGGCTCCCCCGATATTCAAGCGCGGCGCAACTGGTGGGGCGACCCTCGGGGGCCCGCCGGGGTCTTCGAGGGCCGGGGGAACGCCGTGATCCTGATCGGCGTCGCGGGCGGGAACAGCTTCCCGCTCGAGCAGGACCAGATCGTGCAGGCCGTGCTCCCGTGGCTCCTGGATCGGGTCGCGGAGCTGGAGGAGCCCTCGGTGCGGGGGTTCCTGTTGTACGACCTCGGCCCCAACCAAATCGAGCTGGACGCGACGGACCGCGCCGACGTGAAGCTCTCGCTCGTGGGCGTCGCCAAGGAGGAGCGCGGCGTGGCCGTGGTCGCCCGCTACCGCCACCCGCTCCCCACCGAGAACTCGATCCACGCCGTCGCGCCGCTCGAGGGCGCGATCAAGGCGGTGACGGTGCTGGTGAGCGGCTTCGGGACGGGCACGGCGACCCTCGACGTCGCGTACCGCGACGACGAGCTGCCCGAGGGCGTCGACAAGGCGACCCTGAGGCTCTTCCACTGGGACGCCGCCCAGGGGCGGTGGGTCCAGCTGCCCGGCAAGAGCTTGGAGGGCGTGGGGCTCGTCGAGGGCGAGATCCCCGTCGAGAAGCTCCGCGCGGGGGCCGTCCTCGCGCTGGCCCCGGCCCCAGGGCCGTGAGGCCGTGACCGTGACGGTGACCGTGACGGGCCCACGAGCCAGCCGAGCCGAGCGATTCGTGAGCGTGAGCGTGTCGTGATCGCGCGACAAAGGGCGGCTCGGTGAGCTATCCCCCCATCTTCGGGTCGACCCGCGGGGGAGGGAGGGCGATGCGAGAAAGCTCGACCTTGAACAAAACCCAAAGCGAGCGGGAGCCGAAGGCCCCCTCCCTCGTGGGCGTGCTCTTTGTGGGCCTGGCCGGGATCTTGCTCCTCTTCGGGCTTGGGCTCGTCGGGGCCTCGGCCGACCCGCGCTTCGAGGCGTTCGTGGACGTCACCTGGCCCGACGCCGAGGACCTCGACGGCGACGCGCACTTCAGGACGCTCGCCGCGGCGCTGGCCGCGCCCCTGGGCGAGTACGCCACGGTTTGGGTCGAGCCCGGCCGCTACGAGGGCGACCTCGTCATCGCGATCGAGGGGCTGACGCTGCGCTCGACCCGCGGCCCCGCCCAGACGGTGATCGCCGGGCAGGTGCGCGTTGAAGCCCGTTCCGTGCGGATCGAGGGCTTCTCGATCGAGGGGCCGCCCGACCGCCCGGCCGTCGTGATCGCGCCCCAAGGCGGGGGGGCCGCGCTCGTGAACAACCGTGTGTACGGGGCCGACGTCGGCGTCCGCGTCGAGGAGGCGGGCGACGTCACGTTCAAGGGCAATCAAATCTACAACCACGCGCGGGACGGGGTGGTCATTCAAGG
>WFPR01000167.1 GCA_015487455.1 Candidatus Bipolaricaulota bacterium | reverse complement strand
GATCGTGGGGGCGGAGCAGGCCCGCAGGCTGCCCGTGACGCTCCTGCTCTCGGGGCCGGCGGGCGGCGTGGCCGGGGCCCAGTTCCTGGGCGAGCTCACGGGCCACCGCGACCTCATCACCCTGGACATGGGCGGGACCAGCTGCGACGTCTCGCTGATTCAGGGGGGGCGGCCCCGGCTGAGCAGCGAGGGCGAGATCGCCGGACGGCCCTTGAGGGTCCCGATGATCGACATCCAGACGATCGGGGCGGGCGGCGGCTCGATCGCCTGGCTCGACGACGGCGGGGCGCTCCGCGTCGGGCCGAGGAGCGCGGGGGCCGAGCCCGGCCCCGCCAGCTACGGCCGCGGGGGCCGGGAGCCCACGGTCACCGACGCCCAGCTGGCGCTCGGGCGGCTGAACCCCGAGCGCCCCCTGGGGGACATCCCCCGGCTCGACGTCGAGGCGGCCCGCCGCGCCCTTCACGACGAGATCGCAGAGCCCTTGGGGCTGAGCTTGGAGGAGGCGGCCTTGGGCGTCGTGGAGGTGGCCGAGGCGAACATGGAGCGGGCCATCCGGGTGCTGACCGTCGAGCGGGGCCACGACCCCCGGGACTTCGCGCTGGTGGCCTTCGGGGGCGCGGGGCCGCTCCACGCCGGAGGCCTGGCCGAGCGCCTTCAGATCCCCACCGTCATCGCCCCGCGGGCGGCGGGGGTGCTCTCGGCCCTGGGGCTGCTCATGGCGGATTTAGCCCACCACTTCGTCCGCACCGTCCTGCTCGGCGAGGACGCGCTCGACTGGGCGCTCATCAACCGCGTCCTCGACGAGTTCCGGGAGGAGGGGCGACGGCGCCTCCTCCAAGACGGGCTCCCTGAGGGGCAGATCCTCTTCGCTCCCTCGATGGACCTGCGCTACCGCGGGCAGGCGTTCGAGCTGACCATCCCCGTGCCCAACAAGCCCCTGGGCGCGGGGGACTGGCCGGGGATCGTCGAGCGCTTCCACGAGGAGCACGAGCGGGCCTACGGCTTCTCTGCGCCGGAGGAGCCCCTGGAAGTCGTGAACCTCAGGCTGGTCGCCCTGGGCCGGGAGGCGAAGCCGGAACTGCCCCGCCTGCCGAGGGCGGAGGGGCGGCCCGAGCCTTGGGGGGAACGCCCCGTCTACTTCGCCGAGGTGGGCTGGCTGAGCTGCCCCCTCTACGACCGCGACGAGTTGGGGGCGTTCGCGGAGCTGGAGGGCCCGGCCATCGTGGAGGGCCCCGACGCGACGGTGGTCCTCCACCCCGGCCACCGCGCCCGGGTGGACGCCTACGGGAACCTCATCGTCTCCGTGCCCGTGCCCTCCCGAGCTCAGGGGCAAGCGAAAGCGGAGGAGGTGGCTTAAGATGCCCAAGGCGGAGGGGGAAAGGCCGGTCGTGGACGCGGTGACGCTCGAGGTGGCCCGCCACGCCTTGGAGGGCGTGGCAGAAGAGATGAACGCGGCCCTCATCCGCAGCAGCTACAGCCCCAACATCAAGGAGCGGCGCGACTGCTCCTCCGCGTTGTTCGACGAAAAGGGCCGGATGATCGCCCAGTCCTGGGGGATGCCCGTGCACCTGGGCGCGATGCCCTTCTCCGTGAAGGCCGCCCTCGAGGAGCTTAAAACTTTGGAGCCCGGCGACGTCGTGGTGCTGAACGACCCGTTCCGGGGCGGGGCCCATCTCCCCGACCTCACGTTCGTGACGCCCATCTATCGCGGCGACGAGCTGGTGGGCTACGCGGCCAACCGGGCCCACCACGCCGACGTCGGCGGCCAGGCGCCGGGGAGCGTGGCGGGGAACTCCTCCGAGATCTATCAGGAGGGGCTGCGCATCCCGCCCGTCAAGCTCTGGCGCCGGGGACGGCTCGATCGAGATCTTTTGGAGCTCATCCTGGCCAACGTCCGCACGCCGCGGGAGCGCCTGGGCGACCTCCGGGCGCAGTACGCGGCCAACGAGACGGGCCGCCGACGCCTGTTGGAGCTCGTCGAGCGCTACGAGCTGGAGCGCTTCCGCCAAATCGTGGAGGAAATTTTAAATTACTCTGAGCGGCGGCTGCGGGCCGCCCTCAGGCGGCTCAAGCCGGGCGTCTACCGCTATGAAGATTTCTTGGACGACGACGGGCGGGGGGCCGAGCGCCTCCCCATCCGGGTGGCGGTCGCCCTGGACGCGGACAAGGGCGAGGTGACCGTGGACTTCACCGGCTCGAGCCCCCAGGTGGAGGGGCCCGTCAACGCCGTCTACGCCGTGACGGCCTCGGCCACCTACTACACGATCCGCTGCTTCACCGACCCGGACGTCCCGCCGAACGACGGGGCCTACCGGCCCATCAAGCTCGTCGTCCCCGAGGGGACGGTGGTGAACGCGAGGCCCCCGGCGGCCGTCGTGGGCGGGAACCTCGAGACGAGCCAGCGGATCGTCGACGCGCTGATCGGGGCGCTGGCCCAGGCCGCCCCTGAGAAGGCCCTGGCGGCCTGCCAGGGCACGATGAACAACGTGGCCTTAGGCGGCCTCGACCCGCGGACGGGCGAGCCCTACACGATCTACGAGACGATCGGCGGGGGCTTCGGCGGGCGGCCGGGGCTGGACGGCCTCGACGGCGTCCACGGCCACATGAGCAACACGCTCAACACGCCCGTGGAGGCGCTGGAGACGGCCTACCCCCTGAGGGTGGAGCGCTACGAGCTGCGGCCGGGGACGGGCGGCCGAGGGACGTGGCGCGGGGGCCTGGGGATCCGGCGGGACATCCGCGTGGTGGGGCACAAGGCGACCCTCTCGCTCTTGAGCGAGCGGCGGGTGGGGCGCCCCTACGGGCTCCTCGGCGGCGAGCCCGGCGCCCCCGGCGAGAACGTGCTCATCCGCGCCTCCGACGGGCGGGAGGAGCGGCTGCCGGGGAAGGGGGTCTTCGAGCTGGAGCCCGGGGACGTGATCAGCGTGCGGACGCCGGGCGGGGGCGGCTACGGCCCGCCCGAGGCGCGCGACCCCCGACTCCGAGAGCGCGACCGCCGAGAGGGCAAGGTGCCCGAATAGCGATGGCCGAGCTCGAGACGACGACGCCCCGCGAGGCGCGGCGGCTCATGCGGGAGGGCCGCTGGACGGGACCGACGGCCGGGCTCTGCCCCGGCCACGTCCAGGCGAACCTCGTCGTGCTGCCCAAGGCGTACGCCTACGACTTCCTGCTCTTCTGCCAGCGGAACCCCAAGCCCTGCCCCCTCCTGGAGGTCACCGACCCGGGCGACCCCGAGCCGAGGCGGACCGCCCCCGGCGCGGACCTGCGCACCGACCTGCCGAGGTACCGCGTCTATCGCGGGGGGCGGCTGGAGGCCGAGCCGACGGACATCCGGGCGTGGTGGCAAAATGATTTGGTCGCGTTCCTGCTGGGGTGCAGCTTCACCTTCGAGGCCGCGCTGCTCCGGGCGGGCGTCCCCGTCCGGCACCTCGAGGAGGGCAAGACCGTCCCCATGTACGTCACGAACCGGCCCTGCGACCCCGCCGGGATCTTTCAGGGCCCCCTGGTCGTGAGCATGCGGCCCATCCCGGCGGGGCTCGTGGCCCGGGCCGTCGAGATTACAGCCCGCTTCCCCGAGGCGCACGGCGTGCCCGTCCACGTCGGGGCGCCCGAGGCGTTGGGCATTCAAGATCTAAATCGGCCCGACTTCGGCGACCCCGTGACGGTCCGCGCGGCCGAGGTGCCCGTCTTCTGGGCCTGCGGCGTCACCCCGCAGGCCGTCGCCCTGAACGCGAAGCTCCCCCTGATGATCACCCACGCCCCCGGCCACATGTTCATCACGGACCTCCCGGCGGAGCCCGGCGGCGAGATCACTCGCCGTCCAGCGCCTCGATGAGCCGCCTCGACTCCATGAGGTCCAGCAGCTTGAGGTAGTCGCTCCCCGTCGAGAGCACCAGGGTGCTGTTCTGGGCCAGGGTCGTCTTGTAGCTCTCGAGCGTCCTCCAGAACAGGAAGAACGCGGGGTCGCGGTTGTACGCCTCGGCGTAGATGCGCAGCGCCTCGGCGTCGCCCTCCCCCTTCAGCTCCTCGGCGCGCTTGCGCGCCTCGGCCAGGATGATCTGCGCCTGCTTGTCGGCCTCGGCCCGGATGCGGCGGGCCTCCTGCTCGCCCTCGGCGCGGATGCGCTGCGCGATCTGCTTCCGCTCGCTGATCATCCGCTGGAAGACGGCCTGCTCGTTCGCCTCGGGCAGGTCGGCCCGCTTGATCCGCACGTCCACGATCTCGATGCCGAACTCGTCAACCTGCTGCTGCGCGCGTTGCTTGACCTCGTCCAAAAATTCCCTGCGCAGCACCTCCTGAAAGCTGAGCTTGCCCACGACGTCGCGGAGCAGCGAGTAGATGATGTCGTCGAGGCGGCTCTGGGCGTTCAGGCGGTTCCCCTTGAGCTTCTCGATGAAGCGCCGCGCGTCGGCGATCCGCCAGAGGGTGTAGCTGTCGATGGTGAGCCGCTGCTTGTCGACGGTGATCACGGGCGCGGGCTGGATGTCGTAGCTCAGCAGGCGGTCCTCCAGATACAGCACGCTCTGCAGGAAGGGCAGCTTGAAGTAGAGCCCTGGCTCCTCCACCACCCGGACGATCTCGCCGAACTGCAGCACCACGGCCTTCTTCGTCTCGTCGACCGTGAACGTCGTGAAGCTGTAGCCGAGCCAGAGCCCGACGATCAGCAGCAGGATGATCGTGAGACCACGCATCAGCGCTCACCCCCCGTCCCCGTCCCCATCGAGCGCGCCTGGAGCAGGCGCTCGAGGTCCAGCAGGCTGACCAGCCCGCCGACGCCCTCGGGCAGGATCACCTTCCGGATGGAGGGGAGCACCGTCTCCATGGCCTCGATGTAGAGCCGGGCGGCGGTCACCGTCTCGCCCCGCCTGTACTGCTCCAGGATGCTCAGGAAGCGGGCCGTCTCCCCTTGAGCTTGAAGGATGCGGCTCTGCTTGTACGCCTCGGCCTCGTTGAGGATCTGCTGGGCCTGCCCCTGGGCGCGGGGGATCTGCTCGTTGGCGTAGCGCTTGGCCTCGAAGATGGTCCGCTCCTTGTCCTGAATGGCGCTGTTGACGTCGTCGAAGGCCGCCTCGACCTCGGGCGAGGGCGGGCGCACCTCCTGCAGCCGCACGTTCACCACCCGGATGCCCACCCCGTAGGCGTCGAGGAGCTGCTGCAGCTCCTCGTGGATGCGCAGGGCGATCTCCTCGCGCTTCTCCGTGAGCGCCTCGTCCACGGTGCGCAGGGCCATCTGCTCCCTCAAGATGGCTTGGGCCGCCTCCCGCACCACCGTCCGGTGGTCCTCGACCTCAAACGCGAACTTCACGGGGTCCTTGATCTCGTACTGGACGACCATCTCGGCCCGGATGATGTTGAAGTCGCCCGTGATCATGAGGGCCTCCTCGGGCCGCGTGGGGAAGGCCACGCTGGGCAGGCCCGGCTGGCTCCGAAACCCCAGCTCCTCCGTCCGCAGCGACATGTCGACCACGGTGACGCTCTCGATCGGGCTCGGCAGGCGGTAGTGGACCCCGCCCGGCCCCACCATCCGGGTGAAGGCCCCGAAGCGCTTGACCAGCCCCACCTCGTAGGGCCCCAGCGTGAAGACCCCGCTGAGCAGCCACAGCCCCACGAGCACCAGCCCGATCAGCCCGCCCGTCCAGCCGCCGAAGCGCCGAAGGCGGCGCTGGACGTCCCGCCAGCGCTCGCCCCAGTCCTCCTCCCGCTCGTACTCGAAGTCCAACGGTCCCCGCATGCGCTCTCCCCTCCCTTGGCCTTCCTCTCCTCCCGTCTCGTCCCGTCTCGCTCGACTCGCTCTCGGCCCGTCCCGCTTCGCCCGCGATTCTACGCGTTGACGCGGAAAAATGCAACGAAATTTGCAATTCTTCGGGGCTCCCGCTACCCTGATCCCGAAGCGCGGGAGGGGGAGAAGGCGTGGGACGCGAGGCCGAGGCCAAGGGCGAGTGGGTGCTCATTTTGGACTTCGGCTCGCAGTACACGCGGCTGATCGCCAAGGCCGTGCGCGAGCTGGAGGTCTACTGCGAGGTCGCCCCGCCGACGCTCTCCGCCCGCGAGGTGCGGGAGCGGGGGCCGAGGGCGCTGGTGCTGTCGGGCGGGCCGCGCAGCGTCTACGAGCCCGACGCGCCCCGCCTCGACCCCCAGCTCTACGAGCTGGGGCTGCCCCTGCTGGGCATCTGCTACGGGATGCAGCTCATCGCCCAGCAGCTCGGCGGCCGGGTCGAGCGCTCGCCCCGCCAGGCCGAGTACGGCGTCGCCGACATTGAGATCGTGCGGGCCGACCCGCTCTTCGCGGGGTTGAGCCGCAAGGAGCGCGTCTGGATGAGCCACGGCGACGTCATCGCGGAGGTGCCGCCGGGCTTCGTCCCGCTGGCGTACTCCGCCGGGGAGCCGCGGCGGCTCGCGGCCATGCGCGACGCGACGGGGCAGATCTACGGCGTGCAGTTCCACCCCGAAGTCCACCACACGCCCCACGGGCTCCAGATGTTGAGGAACTGGCTCCGCGGGATCTGCGGGCTCCGGGGGCGCTGGCGGCCCCAGGATCTCGTCGGGCAGAAAGTCCAAGAGCTGCGCGACCGGCTCAGGGGCAAGCGGGCGCTGATCGCCGTCTCGGGCGGGGTGGACTCGAGCGTGGCCGCCGTCCTGACCCACCGGGCGATCGGGGACCGCCTGGTGCCCGTGTTCGTGGACACGGGGCTGCTGCGGAAGGGCGAGCCGGAGCGCGTCCGGCGGGTCTTCGAGCGGCTGGGGCTCCCGCTGCGGGTCGTCGACGCCCGGCGCGAGTTCTTCGAGCGGCTCAAGGGGGTCACGGACCCCGAGCGCAAGCGCAAGGCGATCGGGGAGACGTTCATCCGCGTCTTCGAGCGGGAGGCCCGCAGGCTCGAGCGGGAGCGGGGCCCCCTCGACGCGCTGGTGCAGGGGACGATCTACAGCGACGTGATCGAGAGCGGCGGCGCGGGGACGGCCCACGGCGCCGAACGGATCAAGAGCCACCACAACGTGGGCGGGCTCCCCGAGCGGCTGGGGTTCGAGCTGGTCGAGCCGCTGCGCGATCTGTTCAAAGATGAGGTGCGGCGGCTCGGGCGGGCCTTGGGGCTGCCCGCCGAGATCGTGGACGAGCCGCCCTTCCCGGGGCCGGGGCTGGCGGTGCGGGTGGTCGGCGAGGTCACCCCGGAGCGGGTTCGACTGCTCCAGGAGGCCGACGCGATCTTCCGCGAGGAGGTCGCGCGGGCGGGGCTCCAGCGCGCGATCTGGCAGTACTTCGCCGTGCTGCTGCCCGTCCGCAGCGTGGCCGTGCGGGGGGACGGCCGCGGCTACGGCTACGTGGTGGCTTTAAGGGCGGTCCACTCCCGCGACGGGATGACCGCCGACTGGGTCAAGCTGCCCTACGAGCTGCTGGAGCGTGCCTCCTCGCGCATCACCAACGAGCTGCCCGAGGTGACCCGCGTCGTCTACGACGTCACCTCGAAGCCGCCGGGCACGATCGAGTGGGAATGAGCCAGGCGTTGAGCTCGACTTGACTTAACTTAACTTAACGCAATCGGGGGCAAGGGCAACGGCAAAGGGGGCATCCATGCGCGTCTGTCTCTATCTAGAGGCCGAGGAGTTGGTGGCCAAGTCCGGGTTCAAAAGGGCCTTCGAGCACCATCGCAAGGCGCTCGAGCTCGTCGGCGTCGAGGTCACGACCGACCCCGCCGACGAGCCCTACGAGCTGCTGCACCTGCACGCCTTCGGGCCGAAGTCCCTGTACCATCTGAGCAGGGCCCGGCGCGAGGGCGTCAAGGTCGTGGTGCACGCGCACAGCGTCGGCGCCCACGACTTCCGCGACAGCTTCACGCTCTCCAACGTCCTGGCGCCCCTGTACGAGGCGTACCTGCGCTTCTTCTACGAGCTGGGGGACGCGGTCTTCACCCCGACGGCGTTCGCCAAGCGGCAGCTCCTCAGGGCCGGGGTCCGCGCCCCCATCGCGGTGGTGAGCAACGGCGTCGACCGCGAGCGCTTCCGCTTCGACCCCGACAAGCGGGCCTTCTATCGCGAGAAGTTCGGGCTCACGCGCTTCACGGTCTTCGGCGCGGGGAACATCATCCCGCGCAAGGGCATCACGGACTTTCTGGACGTCGCGGCGCGGCTGCCCCACTACGACTTCATCTGGTACGGGCAGCGCTGGCCCAAGGCCCTCGCGTTTCACCCGCAGCTGGAGAAGCGCCTGGACGAGAGGCCGCCCAACGTGCGGCTGCCGGGGTTCGTCGAGGACGCGCCCGGCGCCTACAGCGCGGGCGACGTGCTCCTCTTCCCGTCGCGGACGGAGACGCAGGGGCTCGTCATCTTGGAGGCCGCCTCGCTGGGCCGCCCCGTGATCGTGCGGGACCTCCCCGAGTACGCCGACTGGCTCGTCCACGGCGAGAACTGCCTCAAGGCCCGCTCCGTGGACGGCTTCGTCGAGGCCGTGCGGCGGCTGGCCGAGGACCACGCGCTGTACGCGAGGCTGCAGGAGGGGGCCGAACGATTAGCCCGGGCGCACAGCCTGGAGCGGGTGGGGGAGCGCCTCAAGGCGCTCTATCGATGGGTGCTGAGCCTCCCGCCGCGGGGGCCGAGGCGGACGGCCGAGCCCGTGGGCACTGTCGACGCCCTCAACGACCCCGATCGGACGGGGGTGGGCGGCCCCGACCCCCTCCGGCCCTGGTCCGCGCTCCGCGATGATTTCCGTCGTCATCCCGGTCTATAACGAGGCCGACGGGGTCGAGCGCTGCCTCGAGGCGTTCACCCGCCAGACGTACAAGGGGCCGTTCGAGCTGGTCTTCGTGGACAACGGCTCGACGGACGGCTCCGCCGAGCGCGTCCGGCGCTTCTTCGAGCGCCATCCCGAGCTGGACGGCCGGATCGTCGAGGAGCCCCGCAAGGGGGTGGCCCGCGCCTGCCAGACGGGGTTCGCGGCCGCCCGCTTCGGCGTCATCGCCCGCACCGACGCCGACACGATCGTCGACGAGCGCTGGCTGGAGGCGCTCGTCCGGCGCTTCCGCGACCCGGGCGTCGTGGCCCTCTGCGGCCGGGTGAGCTTCCACGAGCCGCACCCGATCCAACGGGTGCTCCAGCTGGAGCGCTTGATCGCGCTCCACCAGCGATTGCACGTCGCCCTCAAAAGGCCCCACTTCTGGGGCTTCAACTTCGCGGTACGCAAAGAGCTGTTCGAGCGCGTCGGCGGGTTCAACACCAAGCTGCGGCTGGGGGAAGACCTGGAGCTGGGGCTGCGGCTGGCCCGGGCGCTGCGCCCCGGCGAGCGGATCGTCTACGCGCCCGAGGCCAAAGTGTACTCGTCCAGTCGGCGCTACGGGTTGCACCGCGAGTGGCTGCGGTATACGATCGAGGGCTACCGGGCGTACTTCGCGCTCGTGTGGCGGGGGCGCGTCCCCGACTGGATGAAGCTCCCGGACGCCTCGCGCCGGACGCCCGGCCCTCCTCTCGCCTAAGGGGGCTCACGCTCACTCATTCAACGACAAGGGCAGCAGAGCGCAAGGGGGTCCGCGCTGTGAGTGTGAGGGAAGCGACGAAGAGGCCGAAGAAGTTAGTCATCCTCGCGCTGGACGGCGCCTCGTACGAGCTCGTCGAGCGCTGGGCCGCTCAGGGCCAACTGCCCCACCTCAGGCGGCTCATGGAGATGGAGGCGGGGGCCTTCGGCCCGCTGGAGAGCGTGATCCCGCCCGTCACGGGCGCGGCCTGGGGCTCGTTCCTCACGGGGCTCAACCCGGGCCGCCACGGGATCTTCGAGTGGCTCCGGCCGCGCCCCCACGACTACCGCCTCGGCCCCGTCGACGGCGCCCAGCGCCCGCGCCCGACCCTCCCCGAGTGGCTGAGCGACCACGGGCTGCGCGTCGGCGTCGTCGGGCTCCCGCTCGGCTTCGGGGCCCTGTCGCCGTCGCGGGTGAGGGGCTTTCGGGGCTTCGTGGTGGGCGACCTGCTCACGCCCGCGGGCGCCCCGTACACCCGCCCCCCTGAGCTGCAGACGGAGCTGGAGCGGGCGCTGGGGGCGCCCTATCCGCTCGCGCCGCCGCCCTGGCCCGGCCCCCGGTTCGCGCGCCGCTGGCTCGAGCGGCTCAAGCGGTCGTTCGAGCGGCGGGCACAGGCGATCCTCTGGCTCGCGCGGACCCAGCCCTGGGACGTCCTCATCGCCCACGTCATGGAGACGGACTCCGTGCAGCACCAGATGTGGCACGCGCTCGAGCCCGAGCGCGATCTCGACGGCGGCGACGGCCCGCCCGGCCGCCCGCGCTACCGCGTGCCCCGGCTCGAGCTGGACGGGGACAACCCCGTGCTCGCGATCTACAGGCGGGCCGACGCGCTCGTCGGCCAGCTCTGGGAGGCCGTGCGCGGGCGACACGGCGAGGACGTCGCGTTCTGGGTGATCTCCGACCACGGCTTCGGGCCCCATCGCTTCAACCTGCACGTCAACACCTGGCTGCTGCGGGAGGGCTTCCTGCGGCTCAAGCGCACCGTGCCCACGGGGCTCAAGCGGCTGCTCTTCGAGCTCGGCGTCGCGCCCGAGACGCTCTACCCCTGGGAGGCGCGCCTCGGGCTGCTGGGCAAGGCCGGGGGCAGCGCCGACGCGTACCGCTGGCTGAGCCGCTTCGCCCTCTCGACGCAAAACGTCGACTGGTCGCGCACGCTCGCCTACTCCTACGGGAACGTGGGGCAGATCTTCTTGAACTTGAGGGGCCGCGAGCCCCGGGGCGTCGTGGCGGCCGGGGCCGAGGCCGAGCGCGTCCTGAACGAGCTGAAGGAGGCCCTCCGCGCCTGGCGGAACCCCTACACGGGCGAGCGCGTCGTCGCTCAGATCTACACGAAGCGGGAGCTGTACGGCGAGCGGGCGCTCAAGCGCGCGCCCGACCTCGTGTTCCTGCCCGCGGAGGGCCACTCGCCCATGGGCCTCTCGGAGTTCCTGTCGAACCGCCCCGTCTCCCACGCGGTGGCCCACTCCGGCTGGCACCGGCTCGAGGGGGTCTTCGTCGGGGTTGGGACCGGCGCCGAGATGGCCTCCACAGCGGGGCCGAGGAGGCTTCAAGGGCTGAAGCTGCTCGATCTCTTCCCCACGATCTGCGAGCTGTTGGGGCTGCCCGTCCCCGACGGCCTGGACGGCCGAGCGAGTCGCCCCTTAACGGGGACGGGGACTTACGCCCCCGCCTCCGACCCCTCCCCTGGGGGCTCCGACCCCGACCGCGACGGCAGGGCG
>WFPR01000166.1 GCA_015487455.1 Candidatus Bipolaricaulota bacterium | reverse complement strand
CTGCGCCCCCTCCTCCCGCCAGCCCGAGGCGTCCAGGTCGAGCGTTCGACCCTCCAGCTCCGAGATCTCGTTCATCGCGACGACGAAGACGCGCACGCGGGCGGAGTCGACCAGGACGACGCCGTAGGGCCTGTACTCGCCGAGCAGCCACTCCAGCTGGGTGAGCCCCGGCCGCCCCCACAGCACCTCGTTCTCCACGGGCACCCGCAGCTCGAACTGCTCCTCCACCCGTTGGCCGAGGAACGCGACCCACGCCTTCCCGTGGCGCTGGGTGCGCGCCAGCTGCTGCGCCCGCTCGGCCAGCTCCCGGAAGCGCTTCCGCTCGCCCGGCTCGACTTGGGCCTCCAGCTGCTTGAGCGCGTCCTTCAGCCAGATGCGGTACGACCCCTTGGGGTCCTGCGCCGGGTCCGTGTTGAGGTAGACGCTGAGCACGGGGTTCTCCTGAAGCTGAAGGAGCCTCTCCAGATCTTGCCGCGAGAGCACCTGTGCGGACCTCCCTTCCCTTCGTTGCCCCCTGTCTCGCCTCCACCCTTGAACAGCATAGGGGACGGGGCCCCGGGCTGCAAGCGAAGGGGCCTCGCGCTACAATGCCAGGGCCATGCTCGTTCTGATTCGGTTCTCCGGGGAGATCGCGACCAAGGCCAAGGGGACCCGCGCCCGCTTCCAGCGACTTTTAGCGCACAATCTGGAGGCCGCGCTGCGGCGCGCGGACGTCCCCTACGCGCTCAAGCGCGAGTGGAGCCGCTTCTTCGTGGAGCTTCGAGATGACGGGCCGAAGGCCGCTCAAGCGCTGGAGGCGCTCTCGAGGGTCTTCGGGGTGAAGTCGCTCTCGGTCGTGGAGGCGCGCCCGGCCCCGACGCTGGAGGCCGTCGTTCAAGCTGGAGAGGAGCTGTTCCGGGAGCGGGTGCGGGGGAAGCGGTTCGCGGTGCGGGCCCGGGTCGCGGGGGAGCGCCAGAAGGTGCCCTTCGGGGCCACGGCCGTCGAGCGCGAGCTGGGCGCCGCCCTGCGGCCCCACGCCGCCCGCGTCGACCTCACCGACCCCGAGGTCACGGTGCACGTCGAGGTGCGCGACGACCGGGCGTTCTTCTACACGGAGGTCGTGGCGGGGCCGGGTGGGCTGCCCCTGGGTGCCGAGGGGCGGGCGCTGGCGCTCGTCTCGGGCGGCTTCGACTCCGCGGTGGCCGCCTGGCGGATGATGAAGCGCGGCCTCGCCCTCGACTACGCCTTCTTCAACCTGGGCGGCTCCCAGCACCAGCGCGACGTCCTGCGGGTCGCGAAGCTCCTGACGGAGCAGTGGGGCCACGGCCACGAGCCCAAGCTCCACGCCGTCGACTTCCAGGGGCTCGTCCAGGAGCTGCAGAAGAAGACGCACCCCCGCTACTGGCAGGTGCTGCTCAAGCGCCTGATGCTGAAGGCCTCTGAACAAATCGCTCAGGAGCTGGGCGTGCGCGCCCTGGTGACGGGCGAGGCGCTGGGCCAGGTCTCCTCGCAGACGCTGCAGAACCTCGTCGTGATCTCCGAGGCGACCGAGCTGCTCGTGCTGCGCCCCCTGCTGGGCCTCGACAAGGAGGAGATCGTCGCCCAGGCGCGGGCCATCGGGACGTACGAGATCTCGGCCTCGGTGCAGGAGTACTGCGCGCTCGTGCCCCGCAAGCCCGCCACCCGCGCCCGGCTCGACCGCGTCCGCGAGGAGGAGGCCAAGCTCGACCCCTCAATTTTGGAGCGGGCCGTGGCCGAGCGGGCCGTCTTCGACCTGACGGCCCTGGAGCCCGAGGCGCTCGTCCCCGAGGGGCTGGAGATCGAGGAGGTCCCCGAGGGGGCCGTCGTCATCGATTTAAGATCGCCGCAGGCGTACCGCGCCTGGCACTACCCCGGCGCCGTGCACTGGGACTTCTTCCGGGCGCTCGACGAGTTCAAAACGCTCCCCAAGGACAAGACGTACGTGCTCTACTGCGAGCTGGGGCTCAAGAGCGCGCACCTGGCCGAGCTGATGCGCCAAGCGGGCTACGACGCCTACAACTTCAAGGGCGGAATTAAACGCCTGATGGCCTACGCACTGGAGCGCGAGGCGCTCCCCCCCGAGCTGCTCCCCACCCCCCTGCTCGAGGAGGCCCTGCGCTCCGGCTCGAGCTCGAGCTCAAGCGAGGACGACCCTTCTTGAGCTTCGCCCAACCCGCTCGCAGGGGCGAGCGACGAACGAAACGTTTCCCGCCCCGGCGGGTATAGAGGGCGAGCCGCGCCCGGGGACGGGTTGTGAGCGCGGAGCGCGGGCGCAAGCGCAAGCGGCAGGCTGAGAACTCCCTCATCCATCGGCCACCCCGCGCCCGCGGCGCCGCGCTGCGCCACGAATTCGCCGCAGAGCCCCCGGGCGCGGCTCACGCGCTCCTCTTCTGGCGGACTTCCAGGGTGCGCAGGCGGTTGAGGGCCGCGGCCAGCTCGTACCGCCGGAACCGCGCCAGGTCCCCCAGCGGGCTCGGCGAGAGCACGTCCAGCCCTTGTTCGTCGAGGTCCCGCATCACGGCGTCCAGAATCTCGGGGATCGTCCGGCGCCCGTCGATGTAGCGCCGCCGGGCGTGGACGAGCGCCCGCGCGATCGCCCGCGTCTGGCTCGGGTGCACGATCTGCTCCACGGCCGATAGATCGATCTCTTCGGCCCCGAAGGCGATCTCCTCGACGTCGTGGACCTTGAGCTTGACGGCCTTGCGGCCCTTGCTCGGGTCGACGCTCTCGGGGAGCGGGACCCGGGGCGTGATCCGCCCGAAGCGCTCGCCGCCCTCGGGCCTCCGCTCCGTCCTGTACGCTTGGGCGATGGCCTTCGCCTGAGCCGTGACGTCGTGGGGCACGAACTCGATCATCGCGATCACGGTGTCGGCCACGTCGAAGTAGTCGCCGCTCCCGCCCATCACGAGCACCGTCGAGACGCCGTGGTCGCGGTAGAGCGGCCGCACCTTGTCGAGGAAGGGCGTGATCGGCTCGTGCTCCTTGGCGATCAGCGCCTGCATGCGGCGGTCGCGGATCATGAAGTTGGTGGCCGAGGTGTCCTCGTCGAGGAGGAGGACGCGGGCGCCCGCCTCGAGCGCCTCCATGATGTTGGCCGCCTGGCTGGTCGAGCCGCTCGCGTCGTCCGTCGAGAAGCACGTCGTCGAGCGCCCCCGCGGCAGGTCGGCGATGAACGGCGAGATGTCCACGCAGGCCACGCGCCGCCCGTCCTCCGCGCGGACCTTGACGGCCCCGGCGTCCGTGACGACCCGCTCGCGCCCGTCGCCGGGGATGTGATTATAAACGCCCAATTCGAGCGCCCGGAGGAGCGTCGACTTCCCGTGGTAGCCGCCGCCCACGATGAGCGTGACCCCCTTGGGGACGCCCATCCCGGTCACCCGCCCGGCGTTGGGCAGCTCGACCTCCACGCGCAGCGAGGCGGGCGCGCGGAAGGGCACCGCCCCCTCGACCATCGGGCGGTCGTCCACCCCGCTCCGTCGCGGCAGCACGGAGCCGTCGGCCACGAAGGCGACCAGCCCCAGCCCCTCGAGCCGCGCGCGCAGCCAGTCCGCGTCCTCGGCCGTCTCGACGTGGCGGCGCAGCGCGTCGGCGTCCAGATGCTCATAGAAGAGCGCCCGCTCGACGACCCGGGGGAGGTCGTCGCAGAGCATCGCGATCGCCTCGCGCCCCAGGACGGTCCGCCCGCGGGCGGGCAGCCCGGCCACGAACCGCACCTCGACCCGCTCGTCGTCGATGAACACGGAGGTGCGTTCCAGCACCTGCTGGCCGGGGCGGTCGATCGCCAACAGGCCGCTCCGCCCCGTCCCCCGCCGCCCGCTGACCGCCCTCAGCGCCCGGTCGACCTCCCGGGTGAGCGCGTCCCGCAGCGCGACCTCCCGGCTCTTCGAGCCGTACAGCGCCCTGGGGAACCGCGCGACCTCCTGGGGCACGAGGACGCGCAGGCGGCTCGGCGGCGCGAACGGGTCGCCCTGCACGTGATCGACGACCAGCGTGAACGTCGGGAAGTCGAACCGCCGCCCCTGAAGCTCCTTGTACGCCTTGTAGCCGCGGCCGTCCAGGCGGCTCAACAGACGCTTTAAATCCTGAACGTCGGCCATACTGTCCCTCGCGCGCTCGTCCCGTTTGGGTGTGGGTGCTTAGGGCACCTCGAGGCGCGCCTTGAGCAGCTCCCGGAGCAGCGCCTCGGCGGCCGCGAAGGGGCCGCGCGCGCCCTGGAGCACCTGCTGCAAGGCCTCCTCCCAGCGGGCCTTGAGCGCCCCTCGATCGCCCCAGAGCGCTTGACGGAGCCCCTCCTCCACCACCCGCCGGAGCAGCGCCTCCACGCGCGCCCGCCGTTTTTGCGCCTTCAGCCCCTCCGCGTTGATGAAGGCCCGATGCGCCTCGATCGCAGCCTTAAGCGCCTCGACGCCCTCGTCCCGGGTCGCGGAGAGCTTCAGGATGGGCGGCCGCCACGCCTTCTTGCCCTCCTCGTCTTGATCTTGCAAGGGCCGGAGGGCGAGCTGCAGCGCTTGGACGGCCCGGTCGGCGCCGCCCTGGTCCGCCTTGTTGACCACGAAGACGTCCGCGATCTCCATCAGGCCCGCCTTGAGCGCCTGGACGGCGTCCCCCGACTGGGGGGTGAGCACCACGACGACCGTGTCGGCCGCCTCGACCACGTCTACTTCAACCTGGCCGACGCCGATCGTCTCGAAGACGACGACGTCGTACCCGGCGGCCTCGACGAGCAGCGCGGCCTCGTGGGCCACGGCCGCCAGGCCCCCCAGGCTCCCGCGGGTGGCCAGGCTGCGGATGAACACCCCCTCGTCGTCCCTCAGGCTCTGCATGCGGACGCGGTCGCCGAGCACCGCCCCGCCCGTGAACGGGCTCGTCGGGTCGCAGGCCAGGATGCCCACCCGGAGCCCCTCCCGGCGGAACCGCCGGACGAGCCGGTCGACGAGGGTGCTCTTCCCCGCGCCGGGCGGGCCCGTGATCCCCAAGCGATACGCGTCCGCGCGCTGGGCGTGCGGGAACACCGCGTCGAGGACGCGCTCGTAGCCCGGCCCGCGGTCCTCGACGAGGCTGAGGAGCCGGGCCAGCGCGCGGACGTCACCCTGAAACAGCCGCTCGACGAGCCCCAAGGGCGAAGTCGAGGGCGAGGGCGCCGCCTGGGCCTGCGGGGGATGCTGCGCACTCATGCTCATGGCCCTCGTTCGTTCGTTATGGTCGTGGTCGCGTGGCGTTCGCCGTCAGGGCCGTCAGAGCTTCCGGGGCTTGACGGGCACCCGGACGTACTGCACTTGAGGGTGCTCCACGAGCTTGAGCAGCTGCTCCACGGGCACGAGCGCCTGGACCTCGTTCCCGACCCGCCGCTCGACGTAGATGAGGACGCCCTCGGGCAGCTCCGCCTCCTCGTCCTTCAACACGAGCACGACGCGGACCATCCAGTACGCGTCGAGCCCCAGCCGCTCCGCCGCGGCCTCCGGGTCTCGGGAGGCGACCAGCTCGTAGAGCGTCTGCTGGATCTTGTCCTTGTACGCGTACTCCTCCCACTTTGGCAGCTCGGGCGCCTCCGGCGGCGCTTGCTGCCCCTGCCGCTCTTGAGGGCCGCACCCGGCCAGGGTGAGCGCCAACGCCAGGGTCAAGGCCGCCGTCAGCCCCCAAACGATCCCCTTCAAGCGTCCCCGCCTGTCCGTCGTGTCCATGCGATGGCCTCCTTGATCCGAGTCCTGAGCCATTACGAGCCGTCCCGCTTGGGCCGCAGCGCCGGGAACAAAATGACATCACGGATCGAGGGCGAGTCCGTGAACAGCATCACCAGGCGGTCGACCCCGACGCCCAGCCCACCCGTGGGCGGCATCCCGTACTCGAGCGCCTGCAGGAAGTCCTCGTCGAGGGGGTGGGCCTCCTCGTCCCCGCGGCGGCGCTGCTCCTCCTGCTTCAGGAAGCGCTCCCGCTGGTCCAGGGGGTCGTTCAGCTCGCTGAAGGCGTTCCCCAGCTCCAGCCCCGCGACGAACGGCTCAAAGCGCTCGACCAAATGAGGCGCGTCGGGCTTCGCCTTCGCCAAGGGCGAGATCTCCTTCGGGTAGTCCATCAGGAACGTCGGCTGAATCAGCCTCGGCTCGACGTACTCGCTGATCAGCTCGTCCACGAGCTTCCCCCACGTCGGCTGCTCGTCCACGCGCAGGCCCTGCCGTTGAATCGCCGCCCACAGCGCCTCCCGCGTCCGATGCTCCTCGATGTCGAGGCCCGTGTGCTCCAGGAGCGCCTCCCGCACCGTGAGCCGCCGCCACGGCGGCTTTAAATCAATCTCGTGCCCCTGGTACGTCAGCTCGACCCGCCCCAGCTCCCGCGCGATCGCGTAGACCATCTCCTCCATGAGGGCCATCATGTCCCGATAGTCCGCGTAGGCTTGGTAGCACTCCATCATGGTGAACTCGGGGTTGTGCTGGGTGCTGATCCCCTCGTTCCTGAAGTTCTTGCCGATCTCGTAGACGCGCTCGAAGCCCCCGATGATCAGGCGCTTCAGATAAAGCTCGGGGGCGATGCGCAGATAGAGGGTCTGCTCCAGCTCGTTGTGGTAGGTCGTGAAGGGGCGGGCGGCGCCGCCGCCGTAGACGGGCTGGAGGATGGGCGTCTCGACCTCCAGGAAGCCCCGCTCGTCCAAGAACGCCCGCATCGCGCGGATGATCTGGGTGCGCGTCTCGAAGACCCGGCGGGAGCGCTCGTTCGCGATCAGATCGAGATACCGTCGGCGGTAGCGCGTCTCGACGTCCTTGAGGCCGTGCCACTTCTCGGGCAGCGGGCGGAGCGCCTTGGCCAGCACCTCGTAGCGCTCGACCTTGACGGAGAGCTCGCCCCGCTTGGTGCGGAACACGACCCCCTCGGCGCCGACGAAGTCCCCGATGTCCAGATCGTCGACGAAGGGCTCGTAGAGCTCGGGGCCGAGCGCGTCCCGCGACGCGTAGAGCTGGATCCGCCCGCTCCCGTCCCTCAGGTCGTAGAACGAGACGCCGCCCATCACGCGGCGGGCGGTGATGCGCCCGGCCACCCGCACGCGTTCGGCCGCCTCCTCGCCCGCCTGAAGCCCGGCGAACGCCTCGTGCAGCTCCCGGGCGAGGTGGGTGCGCTCGTAGCGGGTGGGGCGGTAGGGGTCCAGCCCGCGGGCGCGCAGGTCGCTCAGCTTGCGCAGGCGATCCTCGCGCAGCGTCTCCTCGGCCACCGTCGGGCTCCTTCGCTTTACTCGCTTACTCGCTTACACGCTCTGCGCGTCTAGCCCCTCTGGATGCCGACGATCTTGTAGCGGACCGTGCGCCCCGGCAGCTCGACCTCCACCACCTCGCCGCGCTTGCGGCCCAGGAGCGCCTGGCCCAGGGGGGACTCGGTGGAGATCTTGTTCGCCTCCAGATCGACCTCGGCGGGGCTCACCAGCTCGAAGGTGACCTGCGCGCCCGTCTCCAGATCCTTGAGCGTGACCCGGTTCCCGATCCCGACGGTCTTGGTGCTGATCTGCTCCTCGTCGATGATCTTGGCCCGCTCGAGCAGCTCCTCCAGCCGCCGCACCTCCGCCTCGTAGTACTCCTTCTCGGCCTGGACGTCCAAATACTCTTTGTTCTCGCGCAGCTCCCCGCCGTGCTCCTTGGCCATCTTGAGCCGCTTGGGGATCTCCTCGTAGAGGATGTGGCGGTACTCCTCGAGCTGCTTCTTTTTCTGCTCGTAGCCCTCGCGGGTCAGCAGGATCTCCTCGCCGTTGTGGGTGTTCTCCATACGACCGCCTCCCCTCGGATCTCGTCTCGCCGACCGTCCCGGCGGGCGGGAGGGGGCGAAAGGAGCCTTGAAGTATAACGCGCGAACGGTTCTCCCGCAACCGATGTGGACGTTTGTGCACCTAGGGGCTAAGGGCCGCGCTCGGGGGCGTCGGCGCGGGTCCGGGCCCGGGCGCGGAGCTGGGCGGCCAGGGCGTCCAGCCGCCGACGGAGCTCGTGGAAGTCGAGCTCGGCCGCCGGGGGTTTGGCCTGCACCACGACGTCGAAGCCCCAGACGGCCTCCTTGTGGGTGCGGAACCACTCGCGGATTCGGCGCTTCAGCTTGTTCCGCCGGACGGCCTTCCCTAGCTTCTTCGAGACGGAGAGGCCCAGGCGGGGCTCCCGCTCAGGGCCCTCGCGGGGGAGGGCGTACAGCCGGAAGCAGTCGTCCTTGACGAGCACGCCCTCCCGATAGACGCGCTCGAACTCCCTCCGCTTGGTCAGGCGGAACCGCGGCCCCAAGCCGAACCGCTTCCCCCCCTTCGGGTCCGGCGGCGCGGACGGCGATGACATCGCGGTCATGGCCCATTATAATATCAAGCCAAGATCGCCCATGCTCGACCTCAAGCGGATTCGCGAGGACCCCGAGGGGATCGAGCGGCGCTTGAAGACCCGCGACCCCAAGATCACCCTCAAGCCGCTGCTGGAGCTGGACGAGCGGCGGCGCGCGCTGATCCGCCGCGTCGAGGCGCTCAAGCACGAGCGCAACGAGGCGTCCCAGCAGATCGCCCGCCTTAAGCGCGAGGGCCGAGAGGACGAAGCCCAAAAGCGCATCCAAGCGATGCGGGCGATCGCGGACGAGATCAAGCGCCTCGACGCCGAACTGAGGGCCGTCGAGCAAAAGATTCACGACGTTTTAAGCGGGCTGCCGAACGTGCCGCACGAGAGCGTCCCCGTGGGCCTCTCCAAGGACGACAAGGTCGTCGTGCGCCAGTACAAAGAAAAACCCGAGCTGGACTTTCGGCCCAAGCACCACCTCGACCTGGGGCACGAGCTGGGCCTTTTGGACTTCCCGAGGGCGGCCAAGATCGCGGGCGCCCGCTTCCCGCTCTACGTCGGGTGGGGGGCGCGCTTGGAGATGGCCCTCATCCAGTTCTTCTGGGACTTCCACTGCACCCGGACGGGCTACGTGCCCGTCCTCCCGCCGTACCTGGGCAACCCCGAGACGATGTTCACCGCCGCGCAGCTCCCCAAGTTCAAGGACGACGTCTACTGCATCGAGAGGGACGAGCTGTACCTCAACCCGACGGCGGAGACGCTGGTCTGCAGCCTCCACCGCGACGAGATCCTGAGCGCCGAGGAGCTGCCCAAGCGCTACGTGGCCTACACGACCTGCTTCCGCCGCGAGGCCGGGGCCGCGGGCGAGGAGGAGCGCGGCCTCATCCGCATGCACCAGTTCAACAAAGTTGAGCTGTTCAAATTCACGACGCCCGAGACGTCGTTCGACGAGCTCGAAAGCTTGGTGCAAGACGCCGAGGCCGTGCTCCAGGCGCTTGATATTCACTATCGGGTCGTGCTGCTGCCCACGGGCGACATGGCCGCCCAGTCCGCCAAGACTTATGATCTCGAAGTCTGGATCCCGTCGCGGAGCCGTTATTACGAGGTCTCGTCCTGCAGCAACTGCACCGACTATCAAGCCCGGCGGGGGAACATCCGCTACCGACCGGCGCCCAAGGCGAAGCCCGAGTACGTGCACACGTTGAACGGCTCGGGGCTGGCGACGCCGCGCCTCATGGCCTGCATCCTGGAGACGTTCCAGCGGCCGAAGGACGGCCGGGTGGTCGTGCCCGAGGCGCTGCGCGACTACGTCAAGGCCGACGTCCTCCCACCCGATCGCTAGGCTAGGGTCCGGTGAAGAGGAAGACGCGGAAGATCAACGCCACGATCCCCGCGAAGACGAGCCCCAGGAGCCACTGCATGGAGCTGAGGCGGGCCTCCACGCCGGAGAGCCGGGCGTCCAGCTTATGGACCTCCTCCCGCACCCCCTGAATCTCAGCCCGCAGCTCCTCTCTCACCCCTTGAATCTCAACTCGCAGCTCTTCCCGCACCCCTTGGATCCCAGCTCGCAGCTCTTCCCGCACCCCTTGGATCTCAACTCGTAGCTCCTCTCGCACCCCTTGGATCTCACCCCGCAGCTCCTCCCTCACCCCTTGAATCTCAGCCCGCAGCTCCTCCTTGAGGGCGAACAGGTCCTCCTTGGTGGCGAAGGCGCGGAGGCGCTCATCTAGATGCTCTCGAGTGGCAAAAGCGCGGAGGCGCTCGTCCAAGTCGTCCTTGGTGGCGAAGGCACGGAGGCGCTCGTCCAGCTGCTCAAGGGTGACGAACCCCTTCAGCCGGTCGTCCAAGTGCTCCTTGGTGACGAGGGTGGCGAGGCGCTCGTCGAGGCGTTGCAGCGCCCGCTCGAACTCCTCGCGGGTGACGAGGCGTTGGAGCTGCTCCTCCAGGCGGGCGGTGCCCGCGACGGCCAGGGCCTCGGCGGCCCGCAGGGCCTTCTCCTCGCTGACGCCCGCCTCGCGCAGCGCCTCGTACACCTCGCGGATCATCGTCGCCATCGATCGCCCTCTCAGGCGTTCACGTTCAAGCGGAGAGGGCCTCCAGGGCCTCCGCGCCCACCCCGATCCGCCTCTTGACCTCCTGAACCGTCTTGGAGGCCACGGCCCGGGCCTTTTGCGCGCCCAAGCGGAGCGCCTCGCGGGCGTCGTGGGCCGTGAGCGCCCGGCGCCTTTGGCGAATGGGCTCGAGCGTCCGCATCAGGTGCTCGAAGACGGCCTCCTTGAGGGTCACGTACTTGAGCGTCCGCCCGTTGTACTCCTGCAGGAGCCGATCGTACACGTCAGGCGGGGCGGTCAGCCTGAGCAGCGTGAAGAGATTCTTGACGCCGGGGCTCATCCCCCGGTCGGGCTGCGGCCCGACGTCCGTCACGGCCGTCTTGATCTTTTGATAAATGGAGTCCTCGGGCTCCATGAGGTGGATGACGTGCTTCTCGCCGTAGCTCTTGCTCATCTTGCGCTCGGGGTCGGCGGGCGACATGAGGCGCGGCGCCTCGCTTAAGATGGCCTCCGGCTCGGGGAAGTACTCGCCGAACTTCTGGTTGAACCTCCGGGCAATGCGGCGGGTCAGCTCCAAGTGCTGCAGCTGGTCCTCCCCGACGGGCACCTTGGCGCCGTGATAAATCAAAATGTCGGCCGCCTGGAGCACGGGGTAGTCGAAGAGGCCGACGCTCACGAACTCCTGGGCCTGCTCGGCGGCCTCACGCCGCTCCTTGAACTGCGTCATGCGCAGCAGATCGCCGAAGCCCGCCAGGTTGTTGAACACCCAGCACAGCTCCGTGTGCTCGGGGACGTGCGACTGCACGAACAGGACGGCCTTCTCGGGGTCGACGCCGCAGGCCAAGAGATCCAGAACCATGTCGAGGGTGTCGCGGCGCAGCTCGTCGGGATCCCACTCCTCCGTCAGGGCGTGGTAGTCGGCGATGAAGAAGTAGCAGTCGTACTCCTGCTGGAGCCTCACCCAGTTGAGCACCGCCCCGAAGTAGTTCCCGATGTGGAGCTTCCCCGTCGGCTTGGCGCCCGAGACGACCCGCACCTTCTCCCCAGCTGTCCGGCCCATCGTGCCCCTCCACGCTTGAGACAAGCAAGAGTGCCTATAGCGTAGCAGAACTCATCCGACAGCTCAATCCCCGTCCCGCTTCGGCCGAGTGCGGGCGATCTCCGGGTCGCCCTGACGGCCTACTCGAGGCCGGCGTCGAGCGGACCGGGTTTCCCGGATCAACCCGAGCCTTTACCCCTCAGGGATCTCTTGAGCTGCCCGCTTTAGGATCTCCAACACCTCTTGTAGGTCCATTCGTTGGAGCTTGGCCCAGATGGCCTCCCCGGTCAGCTCGCTCAGGACGCGCGCGGCCGTCTCGGCGTCCGGCCCGATGCACACCAGATAGGGAGGGATCAGGCACCACGGCTTCTGAGGACTGAGGCGCTCCCAAAACGCCCGAATCACCCCCTCCCCATGACGTTGGGTCAAATCCAGCCAAAGGGCCAAGGAGACGCCGTAGCCGGCAGCCTCCACCGGGGTTGAAGGCCGGGGCCGGTCGCCCGCCCTCACCCGGAACTCTTGGAGGAGGTCGTAGACCCCCTTCCCCTGACCCAAGAGGTCGGCGACGTGCTCCCGCAGGTTCTCCAGGCGCGCTTCGGCGATGGAGGGCGCCCAGCGCCGGGAGACCAGATAGCCCGCGTACTCGGCGAGCCCGTCCCCCACCCAGCGGGCCCGCCTGTCGTGGTACAAATACCGCGACACGGCCCCCTCGACCGCCTCGTGGGGCAGGGTGTTGTACAAGAAGAGCACGAAGCCGAAGTCCACGTCGGCGAGTCGTCTCCAGGAGGCTTCGACGAAGAGCGGCCACACGGCCTCCTTCACGACGACCCGGACGTTGCCCCCTTCCTCCCACTCCGGAGGCTCTGGAAACAGGGCCACCTCGATCGCGGCGTCCATCCCCATTTGGTCTTTGATGAGGGCCAGCGCCTGATCCAGGGCCTGAGCGACATCCTTTGCCAGCCCCTCGAAGGGGGCTGCGAAATACACGACAGCCCGCCCGCTCTCCCAGCGATGGGGCAGGGCGGCAATGGAGAGGCGGACGACCGTCGAGGACTGCCCGGCCTCGCCCCGCTCCGCGTACCGGGCCAGGGTGACGCGCCTCTCGACGTACCTCTCTACGGTGACAACGCTCGCCAAGCCAGCGACCAACGCCGCGAGGAGGACGACGATGAGCAGAGTTCGCATGGACCTCCCTCCTTTCCTCGCTTTTCCTCACTTCGCTTGAAGGCCCAAGCGGCTTTTGAGGGTTTTAAGGGGGACCGTCGTTCGTCTCCCCGTTTGACCGCGCCGGTGCGTAGATGCCCCACGCGGTCCCCAAGGCGCGGGGGTCCGCCCGCAGGAGCTGCCAGAGGGTCTGGAGATCCGCGATGGAGGCCAGGGTGTTGAAGATCAGCGCAATCAGCGCGAAAAGCGCATACTCCGCGGGAAGGATCAGCATCAAACCCAAGCCGAGACCCGTAATGCTCACAAGAGGGGCAATCAAAACGAGGAAATAGCTCCACCGTGGAAGCGCGGCGTCAAAGGTGGGGCCGATCACCCCGGCTTGGCGGACGAACCGAGGCCACCTCCCGGTAAGGCCCCAGATTGCGATGCCGTGATTCCCCTCATGAAGGTAAATCACTCCGAATATCACCGCAACGGTGAGCCCAAGAAACACGAAAAGCTCTCCCGAGAGGGAAATTCCCCACGATTCAGCTAAACGCTGGAGGACGCTGCCGTGCTGCTCATGGTAAAGGCTGATAAAGAGGAGGACAGCGATTCCAACAATTCCGATGGAGATGAGATCGGCTATGGATCTGCTGGTCTTGCTCTCCTGTGGAGAGGGCAGTTTGCAATATCCCTTGGGGATGTTTAAGCGTCGTTGGCGGTACTCTTCAGCCTCCCGAGCGACAAGCTGACGGCTCGTTTCCAAGAGCGCGATCACCTCCTGGAGGCGTTCGGGATGGGGAACATCGCGCGGAAGCGTTGATTTTACGAACGATAAGAGCTTGTCGAGACTCAGTTCCACCGAGTCAAGCCAGTGGCCAGTCGGCAAACGGGGATACATGATTGCCTCCTTTCCTCCTTGACTTATTGTAACCCCACAAGCCGCGTCACAGTCTCCTGACCTTCTCGCCATGAGCCGGGATCATCGCCAGGGGAGCCTCAGCCCTCCGTCGTCCTCAGCCTTGGGGCTCAGCCTTTTGATCAGCTACCTCTAAAGCGCCCGTTTAAACACTCAATCGTCAGGCATGTAAAAAACTATATTGCTACAATTTTCCACAAGCACCTTTTTAGATTGTTTAAGTGTTTGCAAGGAAATCCATATATCTCCAACCGATCCGCTCGCATTGAACACTAATAGTGGGCCTATCCAAGGCAACAAAACCGGTTGCGTCACGATTAAAACAAGTCCCGCTAGGGTGAGGATAAAAAGGGGAGCCAATGCAATTACAATGAACTCATAGCGCGTGAAAAAGTATCCTGGAGCTGTGGTATAAAATCCCCAAATTGGAGATCGCTGAAGGATTACAAAACCAAATCGGGGCTTGGCCCCAAGGACCTTTATGCAAAGGCCATGGATACCCTCATGAAGTATCAAAGCGGCAATAGACTGCAGCACAAAAGCCAGAACCCAAATAGGGGGGAGCGGTAGAAGCAGTTCTCGAAGGGCGAGAGTAGACATTATAAACAGCACCATTCCTACAATAAAAATCGCGCCTCCAAGAACCACTAACCATCCCCATGGAACGTCTTTTACTGTTATAACTTTTACTGCTTTATATCCATAGGGAAGCGTTTTAATCATGATGATCTTCACAATGAGATAACTCGATCTGAACCCGGTCTGAGCGAGGTTGGACTGGAATTAGGGAATAGGACCGGTAATGGAGGTAGGCTGGACCAATCGGCCTCAAAGTAAAGCACCCCAAGCGGCATCAACTCCAGCGAGCGTGAGCTTGGATGTAAAGGGATGAGTGCCACAGAAGGCAGCTCGGGATCTGAGTAGAAGATCGCGTGTTCCACATCCAAAATATCCCCTTCTGAAGCAGTCAGGGTCACCGCTAATACTTGCTCTAACCCTTGAACGATCTGATCGCGACTCGGAGGTTGGGGCACCTGCTGACTCACCACTGGAACCCCTGACGTCAGCCACAACACCGCCGCGGCCATGAACCCCACCGCGAACGCCTTCCCGACCTCCCGAAGCGCCTGCTCCCGCACCCGCAGTCGCAGCCTGAGCATCCCGCTCAACCTCCTTTATAGGAATCTCGGCCCCATCCTGCCACCCCTCCCCCT
>WFPR01000165.1 GCA_015487455.1 Candidatus Bipolaricaulota bacterium | reverse complement strand
TGCGGCGTCCGCATCTGCAAGACGAACCTGAGCTACGACGATCTCAAGGGCAAGGAGCAGGAGCTGGTCGACACGCTCTTTAGGGAGATCCCCACGGGCATCGGGAAGGGGAGCATCGTCGGGGTGCTCTCCACGAGCGAGCTGGACGAGGTGGCTCGCATCGGGGTCAAGTGGGCCATCCAACGGGGCTACGGCGTCGAGGACGACCTCGCCCACTGCGAGGACGAGGGGGTGCGGCCCGGCGCCGATCCCAACTGCGTCTCCAACGAGGCCAAGGCCCGGGGCCGCGAGCAGCTCGGCTCCCTCGGCTCCGGCAATCACTTCCTGGAGGTGCAGCGGGTCGTCGAGATCTTCGACCCCGACATCGCCCAGAAGTTCGGGCTCTTCAAGGACCAGATCGTGGTGATGATCCACTGCGGCTCCCGGGGGTACGGCCACCAGATCTGCACCGACTACCTGAGAAGGGTGGAGCACGAACATCGCGATCTGATCAAGCAGCTGCCCGATCGGGAGCTGGCCTGCGCGCCCGCTCAAAGTGCCGCCGCCCAGGACTACTATAAAGCGATGAACTGCGCGATCAACTTCGCCTGGACGAACCGCCAGCTCATCATGCACCAGGCCCGCCTCTGCTTCGAGAAAGTCTTCAAGGCCAGCTGGAAGGATCTGGGCATGGAGCTCCTGTACGACGTGGCCCACAACATCGGCAAGAAGGAGGTCCACAAGGTCAACGGCGCGGAGCGCGAGGTGTACGTTCACAGAAAGGGCGCGACGCGGGCCTTCCCGGCGGGCCGTCCCGAGCTGCCCCGGGCGTATCGGGACGTGGGCCAGCCCGTGATCATCCCCGGCTCGATGGGGACGGGCTCGTACGTGCTGTGCGGCGCCGCGAGGTCGTTGGAGCTGACGTTCGGGAGCACGGCCCACGGGGCCGGGCGGGTCCTCTCGCGGACCAAGGCGAAGAAGCAGTGGCGCGCGGACGAGCTGGTCAAGCAGCTCAAGGAGCGGGGCATCTACGTCCGGGGGCAGAGCAAGGCCACCATTTCCGAGGAGGCCCCCGGCGCTTATAAAGATTTGGACGAGGTCGTGCAGGTCACGCACGAGGTGGGGATCAGCTGGAAGGTGGCCAAGCTCGTCCCCGTCTGCAACATTAAGGGGTAACCATGGGCGTTTTCCTCGAGGAGCTGCGGGAAAGGGTCGAGAAGGCAATTGAAGAGTTCAACAAGTACAGGGAGCCCGAGGCGGTAGCCCGGCTCGTCTCCCTGAGCGAGCGGGAGATCGTGCTGGAGATCTCGGGGCCGTACTGCCGCAGCTGCGGGCTGGCCGACTGGTTCGACGACTTCGCCATCGAGCTTCGGGCGCAGGGCGGCCCGCGGGCCGTCTTTACGGACTACGAGCCCTCGAACGAGACGGACGAGGCGTACCTCGTGACGTACACGATCGAGCCGAACGCCGAGCGAGATGTGAGCGCATGAGCGTCCCCGATCTGGTGAAGCAGCTGCTCGTCGAGCTGGGCGAGGACCCCGAGCGCGAGGGCTTAAAAGACACACCGAGGCGCGTCGCCGCGCTCTACGAGGAGCTGACCCGGGGCTACCACCAAGACCCCCACGAGGTCGTCGGGGGCGCGATCTTCGAGGTCGAGTACGACTCGATGGTCGTGCTCAAGGGCATCGAGTACTTCTCGCTGTGCGAGCACCATCTGGTCCCGTTCTTCGGTCACGTGCACGTGGGCTACATCCCCAAGGGGAGGGTGATCGGGGCCTCGAAGATCCCTCGAATTGTAGAGGTCTTCGCCAAGCGGCTGCAGCTCCAGGAGCGGATGACGGAGCAGATCGCCCAATTTCTGGAGGAGACGATCCGCCCGCTGGGCCTGGGCGTGGTCGTGGAGGGGTATCACCTGTGCCTGGCGATGCGCGGGGTGCGCAAGCAGGACGCCTGGATGGTCACTAGCGCGATGAAGGGGTCGTTTCGGACGGACGCCCGGACCCGCATGGAGTTCCTGCAATTCATCGAGGGGCCGCCCCACCGGGGGCGCTGATCCCTTACGCCTGCGTTTGCGCTTGCGCTTGAGTTCGGGATTGGGCGCCCGTGCCCGTGCCTGTGCTCGCTCCCGAGGCCGGGGGGTGGGGGGCCAGCGGGAGCGTGAACCGGAAGGTCGCGCCCCGGCCCGGCTCGCTCTCGGCCCCGATCCGCCCGCCGTGCGCCTCGACGAGCTGCTTGGCGATCGCCAGCCCCAAGCCCGTCCCCCC
>WFPR01000164.1 GCA_015487455.1 Candidatus Bipolaricaulota bacterium | reverse complement strand
ATGAAAGCCTTGAGAAAGACGAGCTGAAGCGCCCCCGTGACCCCGACGTCGGCGCGCTTCAGCTCGTCTTTCTCAAGGCTTTCATCGGCGTCGTCGCCCAAAACGCGCACGACGAACGACGCGTCGCGGAGGGCTTGGACGACGTTCAGCTCCGCGAGCCACGGCGAGGGGGCCAGCAGCACCTCGCGGGCGTCGAGGGCGCGCAGCCGCTCCACCAGCGCCTCGACGGCCTTCTGAGGCGACTCGACGAGGACGGCCCGGCCGCCCACGGCGGCCAGCTCCCGCGCGAAGCGCTCCACCCGCTCCTCCGCCCTCGCGTTCGCGCCCATGGCCCGTTCGCGCTTGGCGCGCTTATCGTGCGCTATTGGGAGAAGCCGAAGGGCCGCGGCGTCGCCCTCGCGATCACGACGTGGACGCCCCGCTCCTCAAAACGCCTCTCGATGAAGGCCTTCAGCTCCTCGGGCGTGGCCGCGTCGACGTCGACCTCATCCACGGCGTCGGGGCCGCAGGCGTCGACGAGAGCCCTCAGCTTGTCCAGCCCCCGGATGGGCTGCTCGCCGGGGGTCATGGCCGACACGCGATTGTAGAGCACGATCACGAGCACGTCGTGGCCGAACTCGACGGCGTCGAGCAGCGCCGGGATCCCCGAGTGCAGGAAGCCCACGTCGCCGATGACGGCCACGCCCTTGCGCCCTTGCAGGCTCATCCCGGCGGCCGTCGCGATCGAGGTCCCGAGCGCGTAGGCCGTCGTGACGACCTGGGGCGGGAAGTAGCCGTACAGAATGGAGCACCCCACGTCCCCGGCGACGGGGTGGCCCTCGGGCAGCGCCTCTTTCAGGGCTTGGTAGAGCTTCTCGAAGCCGCCGCACGGCACCCTCTGGAGCGAGTCGCTCAGCTGAACTTGAACGTCGAAGTTCTCCCCCTCGGGCTCGTCGCGGAGCGTCCGGAGCGCCCGCTCGACGTGCCGGGCTTCGAGGGGCCCGACCCGGGGCAGGTGTCCCGTGAGCCGCCCCCGCACCTTGACGCGCAAGCCGTGCGCCCCGACGAGCGCCCGAACGCCTTCTTCCACAAAGGGCGCGACCTCCTCCGCGACCAGCACGGCCTCCAGACCGCGCAGGAAGCTCAGGAGCGCCCGCTCGGGCAGCGGGTGGGCGTAGCCCAGCTTGAACAAGGGCACCCCCTCGGGGACGAGCGAGGCGACGACGCCGCAGGCGATGACGCCCTCCCGTCCCTCTGCGCTGCCCGCGTCGGGGCGATGCAGACGGTTCAGCGGGGAGGCTTCGACGTGCTCTTGAAGCCTGGGCCAGATCGTTTGCAGGTGGAACTTGTGGCGCTCCAGGATGAAGCGCCCCCAGGCCCGGGCGCGGTCGAAGCGGGGCGCGGGCCCCGGCGCTTCGGGCGGCCGGACGCCCTCGGGGGGCGCGGGCATTTGGGTGAGCCGCCCCGTGATCTGCAGCAGCACGGGGATCCCCAGCTCCTCCGAGAGCCGGAGCCCCTCCACAGCGGCCCCGGCCAGGCTCGGTGGGTCGTAGGGCGTCAACACGGGCAGCTCGGCGAGCTTGGCGTACCAGCGCGAGTCCTGCTCGTTCTGGGACTTGGCCGCGCCGGGGTCGTCGCCGCAAATGACTAGAAGCCCCGCCCCGATCCCGTGGGTGGCGGCCGTGACCAAGGGGTCGGCCAGCACGTTCATCCCGACTTGCTTGACGGCCACGACGGCCCGCCGCCCCACGCACGAGGCGCCCAGCGCTTGGGCGAAGGCCGTCTTCTCCTCGACGCTGATCTCGACGTTCAGGCCCTGGGCGGCGCAGCGGTCCAGCAATGACGTCACGGGGTCGCCGTAGACGCCCGCCACGAGGGCGACCCCGGCCCGCTTGAGGGCCTCGACGAGGGCCGCCTCTCCCGTCTCGATGCGTTCGGCCATGCGCGCGATCGACCTCCCCCAGCGAACTTGACAACCCGTTTTCCGTGCCAGTATAGTCCAAAGCGCCGGGCCGGGACAAAAGGCCGAAAGGAGGTGGGATCCCTTCGCTTCGATCTCCTCGACCTGATCCCTCGACGCTCGATGGGGATTCGCTGCGTCCGTGTTCAGCATCAGCAAAAGTCGCTTACGCGCAAAGCAAAGGAGGTTTGAGCCATGGGTGTTCACCCCCAACGGAGGGCCGACCGACGCTGGCTCCTCGGCTTGGGCTGCGTGCTCGTGGGCCTGTCTCTTAT
>WFPR01000163.1 GCA_015487455.1 Candidatus Bipolaricaulota bacterium | reverse complement strand
GTTGGGGTAGGGGGAGTGGGTGGCCCGGGTCTGGGGCGCGCGGTAGGGCTGAGCCAAGCTCCAGTGGCGGCCCCACATTCGGGCCAGCCCCCGATCGGGGTAGCCCAAGAAGTACACGCAGCGCTCGGGGCGGCGCAGCCCCAACGTCTCGAGGGCGCGGAGGGTCTCCTCCTGGCGGCGATGGCCCAGCCGGACGGCCCGCTCGGGGCTCGGGCCGAGCCGCAGCCCGCGCCGCTGGCCGTCCCCGTTGGTGAGCAGCACCACGCGCACGGGGTCGCCCCGCTGGACGTGGCGCTGGATCGCCCCGCCCGCGCCGAGCACCTCGTCGTCGCTGTGCGGCGCGATCACCAGGGCCCGCCCCGACGGCGGCTCCCACGCCCTCAGCTCTGCATGACCATGACTGCGACCGCCCCGAACTCGGGCACCCCCTCGACCCCTCCACATCATGGCGGACGATCATTAAACGGCACGGGGCCGACGCGCGCAACCCTACAGCCCGGCGCTAGCGCTGCACCAGGAAGTCGGAGAAGCCCACGGCCTTCGTGGGCGTGATGCGGAAGAACGGCGTCGTGTAGCGTAAAACGATCTGGGTTTGGGGGCCGTCCCCGGCGGTGACGAACGCCCGCAGCAGCAGCTCGGGGTCCTCGCCCAGGAACGCGCGGAAGAACGGGTCCTTGAACGTCGGGTGCTTGAAGACGGCCCGCACCTCGTAGGCGGCGTACTCCCGGCGGCCGAGCCGCGTCTCCAGCGTGAAGGGCACCTCCCCGACGACCTCCGCGTGGGCAGCGAAGAAGGGCTCCTCGCCCCAGCGCAGCAGCTCGTGGTAGAAGACGTAGAAGTCCCACGTCTGCCCGACGCGCAGGGGCTTGCCGTAAAGGCGATAGACCCAGTCGGAGATCGTCATCGCGGGGTGCTGCCAGGGGATGGTCGCCTCGAAGACCCCCTCGTAGCCGGGCAGCCGGATCGCCATCAGGGGCCGGCCCCGCTCGTCCGTCCCCGCCGGACGGTAGTACCCCTCGCCCGTGAAGTCCGGCCGGGTCGGGTCGAGGAAGTCGAAGGTGATGGTGAACTCGGCCTCGCGCAGCGAGAAGTCGTCGTTCAAGAAGTTCGTCCAGTCGACGGTGATCACGTTGCCTACCCGCACCTCGACGAGCTGGTGGACCCTCAGCCCCCCTTCCCCCTGGAGGACGCGGTCCTCGGTGGTCGTGACGCCGTTGAGGTCCTCGTAGAGGAGCCTGCGGGGGTGGGGGTCGTCAGGGTCGGGCAGGCCGTCCCCGTCGGTGTCGGCGCTTAAGGGGTCCGTGAAGTAGACGAAGTACTCGTCGCCGTCGAGCCAGCCGTCGCCGTCGGTGTCGGGGTCGGCGGGGTCGGTCTGGAGGAGCGCCTCCTGCTCGGCGGTGAGACCGTCCCCGTCGTCGTCCTGGGCGACGGACGACCCGGAGGGCAGCGCCAGCGCCAGCGCCAGCGCGCCGAGCAGCCCGGTCACGAGCCACTTGCCCGCTCTTTCGACGCCCATGGAACGATCCCTCCTTCTCGTCCTTCCCGTCCTTCTCGTCGTCCTCGGCCTCGGGGTTGGGGGTGTAGGTGCGGGCGCGCGCGGGCGGCGGGGAAGGCGAGGGCGAGCAGCGCAGGGAGGACGATCACGGTCGCCCCGAACGCGATCGTCACCGCCAGCCCGACCAGCAGCCCGAAGTCGCGGTTCCAGGTGATCTGACCCAACAGCAGGGCGAAGAAGGCGCAGGCCGTGGTGACGAAGGCCGCCGCGAGGGCCTCGCCGGTGCGGGCCACGGCCCGCTCTAAGTCCTGCTCCTCGCGGAAGCGGTTCAAGAGGTGGATGGCGTAGTCGACGCCGAGGCCGATGCCGAGCGCGGCCACCACGGCCGTGGCGGCGTTGAGCTCGATGCGGAGGGCGTTCACGCTCCCCAGCACCAGCCCGATCACGAGCGCCACGGGCCCGAGCGCGGCCAGCCCCCAGCGGGGCGAGCCGAAGAGCCCCGTCAGCACGACGAAGCAGAACAGCAACGAGAGCCCGAGCGACTGCACGAACGACCGCCTCAGGGCCTCCAGGCCCAGCTCCTCGAGGTACGGCGTCCCGGTCACCTGGGTTTCGATCCCCAGTTGGCGTAGCCGCTCGAGCACGGGGGCCAAGCGCCCCCTGAGATCTTGGGTGACGCGGGCGATCCCCCGCTGGTCGTGGAAGCGCAGGGTGTTGACCCGCGCGACGGCCTCCCAGCGCGTCCCGTCTGGATCGAGCGGGCGGGCGTAGGCCGCGATCTGAGCCCGCAGGCGTTCGTGGGCCCAGACGCGCCGGAGCAGCCAGCGGTACGCCCCATCGGGGTTGTTGGCGAAGCGCTCGAGGAACCCTCGGCCCAGCTCGGCGTTGGCCCCGCGGACGTCCTCGAGCACCTGGGCGAGGCTCATCACCTTGTGGGCGTAGGGCGACCCGGCGAGCGCCTCCGGCAGGTCTTTGAGCAGCAGGCGCATGACGCTCAGGCGGGCCAGGTCGCCCCTGAGCACGATGAGCACCTCGTCGTAGGGGCGAAACTCTTGATTGACGGCGGTGTAGAGCTTCGCGAGGGGGTGTTCCGGCGGGAGCATCCGGCGGTGGTCGACGCTGTACGTCTGGAAGGCGCGCCCCTCCCAGTAGCCCAGGGCGCCGAGGGTCAGGCCCACGAGCAGCAGCGTCAGGGCCACGCCGCGGCGGCCCCGCACCCTACGGGCGTAGGCGCGCAGCCCGCGGCTCACCCAGCTCTCCACCGGGTGGCCCAGCGCCCGCACCAGGGGGCGCGGGGCGCCCCGGGGCGGCCAGGGCTCCGCCCGCGGCTCCTCGCGCAGCAGCGCCTTGACGCTCGGGACGAGCAGCACCGTGACGAGGAAGGCGCTCAACATCGCGATCATCGCCAACAGCCCGAAGGCCCGCAGGGGCGGGCTCGGCACGACCAGCAGCGCGGCGAACCCCGCCGCCGTGGTGAGCGTGGTGAGCCCCAGCGCCCGGCCCGTGCGCCGGAGCGCGATCCCCATCGCCTCCACGCCCGCGCGCCCGCGACAGCGCTCCTCCTCGTAGCGGTGGAGCAGGTGCAGCGTGTCGTCGACGCCGACGCCCAGGAGCAGCGGCACGACCGCGATCATGAGGAAGCTGAAGGGGACCCCCAACAGCCCCAGGGCCCCGAACGTCCAGATCCCCGCGACGGCCACCACGAGCAGGGGCAAGTATAGATTGCCCAGGGGGCGGACGGTGAGCGCGATGAGCCCTAACAGCAGCGCGAGCCCGCCCCCCTCCCAGAGCGGCCGCCAGGGTTTCTGACCCAAGGCGGGCCAGAGCAGGGGGCCGAGGGTGAGGGCCGCCACGGTCGCCGTCAGGGCCAGCCCGGCGGCCAGCTCCCCCCGGCGCGTGAGGCGGAAGACCCAGAGGAGCACCCCGACGACGAGGGCGAGGACGGCCGGGGTGAGCCTCCTTAAGTCCGTCCGCGTCATCTGGTTGAAGGCGCGGAGCGTTCCCCCGTAGCTGAGCGCTTGGATCTCCGTCGCCCGGGCGCTTTGTTGAACGGGCCGGAGCGCCTGCTCGACCCGGGCGGCCACGGCCACGATGTCGGCCCGCGGGTCGATCCGGGCGGTGACCAGGGCCGTCCCCCGGGGCGACAGGAACCGCTGGGCCCGCGCCACCCGCTGGAGCGTGAGGCGGATCAGATCGCGGGCCGAGTAGCCCCGCTCGTCCCGCTCGCCGGGCTCCAGCAGCCGGGCGTAGCGCGGGTCGCCGCCGTGCAGCTCCTGGTGCACGAACTTCACGAGGTCGGGGAGGCCCTGCGCGGCGACGACGTCGGGGACGGCGCGCAGGGCCCGCAGCACCCGCTCCATCTCCCAGACGGCTTGAGGGTGCTCCACGGAGAAGCCCTCGCGCGGCGCGAAGCGCACCACGATCAGGCGCGAGAAGCTGCCCGCCCCGAACGCCCTCTCGACCCCGCGGTAGGCTTGGACCTTGGGGTGCTCGGGCAGGAAGTCCAAAGGGTCATAAGCGACGCGGACGCGGGGGAGCTGGGTCCCCAGCAGGGCCGTCACGAACAGCAGGAGCAGCAAGACGGCCTTGGGGCGCGTCCGGGTCAGCGCGGCGATCCCGCCGAGGACCCGCTCCATGGCGCTCTTTTTTGCTTTGCGCCCCACCCGTCCCGCCCGCCCGCGTCTGACGCGTCAGACGCGTCGGGGTGTCAGGGCGCGTTGGAGCGTCAGAACGGCAGGACGAGCTGGAGCAGGCCGACCAGGCCGCGCAGATCCGTCGTGACGTCCGCCGTGACCACGCGCCCGCTCCTCTGGACGTCCACGAGCTGAGCCCGATAGAGCGCCTGGCCCAAATACGGGCTCGTCCCCTGCTCGAGGCGCTCGACGGCCCGACGGGCCGCGTCGACGGAGTCGAAGCGCAGGACGAACCGCCCCCGGACGCCCGAGGGGTCCGCGGGCGGGAGGGCCAGCTGCAGCCGGAAGCCCATGGCCTGCTCGCCGGGCTCGAGGGGGCGCTCCTCGCTCAGGCTCCTCCGCACGAAGGCGAGCTGGCCGTCCTTCAGCTGCACCGCCACGTGCAGCTCGTCGAAGTAGCCCACGTCGGGCCTCCCGAGGACGCGCCGGACGACCCGCTCCGTGGTGGCTCGGAGGCGATCGACGTCGGGCTGCCCCGGGAGGAAGGCGACTTCAGTCCCGACCCAGAGGGCCTGGGCGAGCGGGATGTAGGCCCACTCGATCGCGACCGGGCCGAACTGCCCGCCCACGAAGACCACGGGCAGGCCCTCCACCCGCTCCATCGCCCAGCGGGTGAAGGGCGAGCCCGGCGCCCCGACGGCCGCCCTCAGGCCCTGGAGCGCCCCGAACGTCTGCCGAAAGCTCGGCCCCTGGATGAGCGTGAAGCTCGCGACGTCGGGGCCCTCGCCGTGGGCGACGAACTCGACGTCCTCCGGCGGGATCTGGAAGAGCTGAAGGGTGCGCACCGGCCCGGCCAGCGGGTGGTTCATCCCCAGGAGCGGGCCGATCACGCCCTCCTGCAGGGCCGGATCGGTGAGGAAGGGCGCCACGTCCCAGGCGATCACCTTGGTGAAGCCCGCCGGGTACCGCACGACGATCGAGTCGAGCGGCAGCCCGGTTCCGCCGAGGGCGGGCCACCCCAATCCCAGCAGCGCCAACAGCGCGACGAGCCGAAAACGGCACAGGTTGTACAGCTTCATCGGGGTTCTCCCTCCTTTTTGGCCTCAAGTTCGCCCATCTCAGCCTTAGCCCGGGGCACACGCGCGTCCCCCGCCGGTCCCGCAGGCCCCAGGAACGCCCGAAAGGCGGCGAGGGCCTCCTCCAGCAGGCGATCGGGATGGCGGCCCGCCACCGCCTCGAACAGAACCCCGTGGGAGTACGTCCCGACGAGGTAGATGAAGGGGTCGACGGGGAGGCCGTGGGCTCTCAGCACGTCCGCGACGGCCGCCTCGAGGTCCCGGAGCCAGCGGAGGTGGGCCTCCACGAACGCCCGCAGGGCCTTCTGCGGGCGGGGCTCCGGCTCGCCGAGGACCATGTGGAGGACGCGGAAGGGCTCCGGCTCGCGCTTGTAGTGCTCGACGAGCGCTTCGACGATCCCTTGGGCGATCGCGAGCGGCGTGCGCTTCCCCTGGGCGCCCTCCAGCAGGCCGCGGAAGTACTCCTCGGCGAGGCTGGCGATGAGCTCCTCGAGCAGCGCCTCCTTGGAGGGGAAGTAGTAGTACACGGTCCCCTTGCCCAGCTCGGCCTCGGCGGCGATGGCGTCCATCGTCGCCGGCCGCAACCCCTCGCGGGCGAAGACGCGCAGCGCGGCCTCCAAAATGCTCCGCCTGCGGGCCTCCCGCTCCCGCTGCCGCCGAGCCGCCACGCCCCCCCGCCCCGTCTTCGACTCCATTGTCGGAATTCGACCCATCAGTCGAAACGAGTCGACGGCCATCGTACCCCAAGTCGAGGCCTTTGTCAAGCGGGGATGGCTCAAGCGAGCAACCGGCGCAGGCGCTCCAGCCCCTCCTCGATGCGCTCCGTGGAGGTGGCATAGGAGAAGCGCAGGTGGCCCTCGCGGCCGAAGGCCGCGCCGGGCACCGTCACCACGCCCGCCCGCTCGACCAGGAACGCCGCCAGCTCCGTGCAGCTCCTGATGTCGTCACTGTCGTTCAGCAGGCCGGTCACGTTGGGGAAGGCGTAGAACGCCCCCTTGGGGCGCTGGCAGCGGACCCCGGGCAGCTCGTTCAGCCCCTGGACGAGCAGGTCCCGGCGCCTCCTGTACTCGGCCGTCATCGCGCGGACGCAGCCCTGGTCGCCCGTGAGCGCCGCGATGGCGGCCTTCTGCGCGACCGACGTCGGGTTGGACGTCGACTGGCTCTGGATCTTCTCCATCGCCTGGATGACGTCGGGTGGGCCGCAGGCCCAGCCGATCCGCCACCCCGTCATCGCGTACGTCTTGGAGCACGACCCGGTCACGACGACGTTCTCCTTGCCGAACGTCGAGGCCGAGAGCGGGGGCCCCTCGTAGACGAATTGATCGTAGCACTCGTCGGAGATCACGAAGACGTCGCGGGCGCGGGCCAGCTCGACGATGCGCCGGAGCGCCTCCGGGGCGATCGTCGCCCCCGACGGGTTGTTCGGGAAGTTTAAGATCACGGCCTTGGTGCGCGGGGTGAGCGCCGCCTCCAGCTCCTCGGCCGTCAAGGAGAAGCCCGCCTCCTCGCGCGTCTCCAGCGGGATCAGGCGGGCGCCCGCCAGCTGGATCTGGGCCGGGTAGGTCACCCAGTAGGGCGTCGGCACGATCACCTCGTCGCCCGGCTCGAGGAGCGCCAGCGCGAGCTCGTAGAGCGCGTGCTTGGAGCCGCAGGTGATGATGATCTCGCGGTCGGGGTCGAAGCGGGCGCCGTACTCGCGCTCGTAGTAGTGGGCGACGGCCTCCTTGAGCTCCGGGATCCCGCCCGCCGGGGTGTACTTGGTGAAGTCTTGTTGGATGGCCCGCTCGGCGGCCCGCTTGACGTGCTCCGGCGTCGGGAAGTCCGGCTCGCCGATCCCGAAGTCCACCAGGTCCCGCCCTTGAGCCCGGAGCTCCCGGGCCTTCTTCATCACGACCATCGTGGCCGAGGGGGCCAGCCGCCTCACGCGTTCGGCCAAGGCCGGCATCATCTCCTCCACGTGCGCCTTGCCTCGCGCTCCTTGCCCTCCTGAGGGTTGGCCCATTCTAGTGGCGGTCGGTCCGGGTGTCAACGCAACGCTTGCAAGCGCAAGCGGGCGGCGGAGCTGGATGGTAGCCATGGCGGCCCCCGGCCGAACGGTGATCGAGGGCACGTACGGGGGGAGCGGCGGCGCGCTATAGTGAAGCCGGGCGATTTTTAAAGACAAAAAGGGGAGGTTGGTTGACATGAAGTCGCCGCTGGGTGCGTTGACGGCTTGGCTGGTCGTCTTGGGCGCCGTCGCGGGCGCGGGCGTGGCTGTGGGCGTGGAGCAGCCCGCCTGGGGGCAGGCCGTGGATCTCACGCTCTCCTTGAGCGTGCCCTTCGGCCCCGAGGGGGTGGCCGTGAGCGACGTGTCGCTCACGGCCGTGGCGTCGACGGCTGTGAGCGACGCCCGCGTGGTCGTCACGGCGGCCTTCACGCTCGCGGGCTTCTCCGGCGCCACCCTCAAGGCCAAGGCGAGCGTCCAGGGCACGGAGATCACGAGCCAAGCGACCTTCGGGCCGGAGGGCTTCGCGTCCGGGAAGCTGACGCTCAGCCGGACGCTCGACCCCTTCGCGCTCTCGGCGACGCTGGCCTTCACGCCCGAGGGCTTCACGAGCGCGACCCTGGGCGCCAGCGCCCGGACGGCCGAGGGGGTGTCGCTGAGCGGCCGCACGACCCTCACGCCCGAGGGCTTCACGCAGAAGGTGCTCACGGTGGGCTTGAGCGTCCAGGGGCTCTCCGTCGCGCGCACCACGGTGCTGACCGCCCAGGGCCTCGCCCAGGAGAGCTGGACGATGACGGCCCGGGTGGGCGCCTACACCATCACGCGCACGACGGTCTACACCGCGGCGGGCTTCGACCGCGAGTCGATCGTCGTGGCGACGACCCTCGACGCCGTGGACGTCTCGGCCTCCACGACCTTCGACGGGACGGGCTTCGCGGGGGCGGAGCTGGCCCTGAGCGGCTCGCTGGGCGAGGTGCGCGTCGACAGCACGACGAGCGTCGGGCCGGGGTTTCAGCTGCAGCAGGAGCAGCTCGTGCTGAGCGCCACCCTCGATCGCTTCGACGTCATGGGCACGGTCTGGCTCACCCCCGAGGGCTTTCAAAGGGGCGAGCTCGACATCAGCGCGAGCTTCAAGGGGCTGGGCTTCTGAGCTGAAGGGCGACGGCCAAGACGTCGCCGAGCACGCCGGAGGCCGTCAGCTCCGGCCCCGAGCCCCGGCCGCGGACGATCAGGGGCGCCTCGCCGTAGCGCTCCGTGTAGAACGCGACGACGCTGTCGGCCACGCCGGGGCGCACCAGCTCATCATCAAGCGGCAGCGCTTCCAAGCGCGCCCGGGCCCGGCCCCCCGCGACCTCGACGACGTAACGCAGCGTTCGCCCTTGGGCCTTTGCGTCTCGGGAGAGCTGCAGATAGTGGGCGTCCCGCTCGGGGAGGCGGGCCATGAACCCCTCAACGCTGAGCGCGTCCCACTC
>WFPR01000162.1 GCA_015487455.1 Candidatus Bipolaricaulota bacterium | reverse complement strand
CCCCTCCCCCTACATTTCAACACTCAGCGCAGGATCGCGATTCTCAGCCCTGATCTCTTCCCAATCACGTCCGCTGCAGCCGCTCCACCCGACGCTCCAGCTCGCTCACCCGCTCCTCCAGCCTCTCGTAGACCTCCAACCGCGCGACCGCTCCCCGCAGGCCGTGCAGCTCCTGCTCCACCCGCCCCAGCCGCTCCCCCAGCGAGTCGAAGCGGGCCCCCATCTCGTCAAGGCGGGCGTTGGTCCGGTCCAGACGAGCGCCTAAGTTCATGATTTGCCCCACCAGATCGCGATGGACCTCGTCAATCCGAGTGTTGGTCTGGTCGAGGCGCGTTGCCAATTCGTCGATCCGCCCGTTCAACCGCGTGTCCAGCTCGTCGATCCGGGCGTTCGTCTGGTCAAAGCGCTGGATCATATCCCGTTGCAGCTCGTCGATCCGAGAGTTCAGCCGCGTGTCCAGCTCGTCAAGGCGCCCGTTTGTCTGATCAATCCGCGCGTCCAACCGACCTGCCAGCTCGTCGATCCGCGCGTTCGTCTGGTCCAGCTTCCCCAGCAAATTCCGATGGACTTCGTCGATGCGGGCGTTCGTCTGATCAAAATGCTGGATCACGTCCCGCTGTAGCTCGTCGATCCGGGCGTTCAGCCGTGTGTCCAGCTCGTCAATTCGCGCGTTCGTCTGGTCGATGCGCGCCTCCAACCGGCCCGCCAGCTCGTCGATCCGCGCGTTCGTCCGATCCAAGCGGATCTCCACTTGGCCCAGTCGCCCCTCCACATGGTCGAGCCGACGCAGCACCTCGTCCAGCTTCTCCAGCTGTGGCAGCAGCGCTCGCTTGACCGCCTCCGCGATCCGATCCGTCCAGGCCATCTCAGGTCACCTTCGATTCCAGCTTCCAAGTCTAAGCCCGGCAGCGGCGACAGGCAACAGCAATAAGCAAAAGCGAAGCCCCCGAGCCCCTTTCCGAGCCCGGGGACTTCCTGCCCTCGTCCTTCTCTAGCCTTGCGCCTCGCTTAGCGCATCACGACGACCTTGCGGATCTCCCGGTGGACGGTGCCGTCGGCCCTCTCGACGGTCACGGCCACCAAGTAGATGCCGTTGGCCAGCGGGCGGCCTTGCCCATCCCGATAGCTCCAGACGAGGCGCCTCCCCATCGCGCCCCGCGAGAAGACCTCCCGCCCTTCTGCCGTGTACACCCGCATCGTCAGGCGCTGCACGCCCCCATCGCGGGCCGCGATCGTCAGCGCCTCTGACGTCGCCTGGAGCTGGAGCTCCGAGGTCCCCGGGCCGACGCTCGACCCGCCCACGCAGACGTTGCTCTGCGCGATCCAAGCGTCCAGCACATCGAAGAAGAGCGCGTTGTCGATCTGCCCCTGCACCCACGCGTCGATGGCGTCGAAGAACTCCGCGTCGTCGATGAGGCAGTTCCCGTTGGCGTCGAACTGCTGCACGCCCCCGCCGGGGGTGGGCGGAGGGCCCGGCGACGGCCCGGGCCCGGGCGCGGGCGCCGGCGCCGCGCCGCCCGAGATCGGGAACGTGAACGATTGAGGCTGGGTGCGCAACAGGTTGGAGCTGGTCGTGCCGGGGATGTCGGCCACGTCCACGGCCACCTGCACCGTGACCTGCGAGGGTTGCGCCCGGTCGTCGATGTCCACGGTCACGTAGAGCAAGCCGGGCGGGCCGCCCGGCAGCCCCGGCCCCAAGCGCAGAGGCGTCCCGCCGGACGTCACGAGCGTTTGCTCCAACGAGCCCACCGCCGCCACGCCGTTCACGGGGATGGCGCTCAGGACCTGCTCGCCCGGCTCGAAGAGCCGCCCGCCCGTGCCGGGGCCGCCCCAGCCGCTCCCGACGCCCGTGTCTGCGTAGACGTGGACGGCCTGCACCCATTGGGCGCCAGGGCCGCTCACGCCCACGCGCACCCGCACGACGTTCAGGGGGTTGCCGTCCCCATCCCCGGGGCCGATGCAGGGGATCGCGCCCAACCCCCCGGCGATGGTGGCCACGCCCGCCACCGGCGGGTTGATCATCACCTCGGACGTCGCGATGTCGCCGCCGTCGCAGAGCGCCACGATGCCCACGAAGT
>WFPR01000161.1 GCA_015487455.1 Candidatus Bipolaricaulota bacterium | reverse complement strand
GCTCGTCTACCTGCGCGCGTCTCGGGGTCGGGGGGAGGGGAGGGGCGTCAAGGGCCCGGCGGAGGCGTTCGGGCTGGCGCCGGGGACGGTGAGCGAGGCCCTCTCCACCCTGGAGGCCAAGGGGCTGGTGCGCAAGCGGCCCTCCGCGGAGGACGGGCGGGCGATTGAGGTGCGGCTGACGCCGGAGGGGGAGGCCCTCGCCCGCGAGCTGGCGGGCTGGGTGGACCCCCTTCGGGAGGGGCTGGCAGGGCTGTCCCGGGAGCCCAAGGCGCAGGCGCTGCGGGTGCTCTTGGAGCTGATCGCCTCCCTCCAGAGAAGGGGGCGTATCCCGTACGCCCGGATGTGCTTGAGCTGCTTGTACTTCGAGCGGCCCTCGTACTGTCGGCTGCTTAAGAAGCCCCTAAAGCCCGAGGAGCTGCGGGTCGACTGCCCCGATCACGTCCCCGCGGCTTCTTCGCGTTAAAACTTGATGTCCTCGTACTTCCAGGCCTCCAAATAGCGCTTCTGCGATTCGATGAGGCTGTCGATCTCGATGCCCAGCGTCTCCAGCTTGATCTCGGCCACCCGGCGGTCGACCTCGTCGGGCACGGGATAGACGCCCGGCTTCAGCTCCTTATGGTGCTCCAAAAGGTGCAATGCAGCCATGAACTGCATCGCGAACGTCTGGTCCATCACCTCGACGGGGTGGCCCATCGAGGTGGGAGCCGTTAAGTTGACGAGCCGCCCCTCGGCGACCACGTTGATCCGTCGCCCGTCTACAAGCGTGTACTCCGTGATGCCGGGCCGCACCTCCCGCTTGGATCGGGCCAGCTCTTCTAAGTCTTTGAGGGAAATTTCGACGTTGAAGTGGCCCGAGTTCGCCAGCACGGCCCCGTCCTTCATCCGCTCAAAGTGCTCCTTTCGGATCACGTCGCGGTTCCCCGTGGCGGTGAGGAAGAAGTCGCCCAGGGGCGCGGCCTTCTCCATGGACATGACCTCGAAGCCCTCCATGTGCGCTTGAAGGGCCTTGCGGGGGTCCACCTCCGTGACGATCACCTTGGCCCCGAGGCTGCGGAGCTTGCGGGCCAGGCCCCGCCCGCAGTACCCGAAGCCCGCCACGACCACCCGCTTGCCCGCGATCAGCAAGTTGGTGACGACCATGAAGTTCGCGATGGACGACTCGCCCGTCCCGTGGACGTTGTCGAACAGATGCTTCATCGGCGTGTCGTTCACGGCGTAGGCCGGAAATTTGAGGATGCCCTGCTTCTGCATCGCCTCGAGACGGTGCACCCCGGTGGTCGTCTGCTCGCACATTCCGATGACTTTCTCGGCCAGCTCAGGGCGTTTGGCGTACATTCGGGCGGTCAGCTCCGCGGCGTCGTCGATGATGAGCTGGGGCTCGTGCTCCAACGCCTTGAGCTGGAGCGCCTCGAACTCCTCGTCGCTGACGCCCCGCTTCGCGTAGCCGGTGATGTTCGGCTGCTCGTTGAGGGCGGCCACCACGTCGTCCTGGGTGCTCATCGGCTCGCTGCCCGTGAACACGACGTGGGCCCCGGCGGCCGCCAGCGTTTCAATCAAAACGCCCGTCTTGGCCTCTAGGTGAGAGCAGACGGCGACGGTCAGGCCCTGAAAGGGCTTCTTCTCCGCGTAGAGTTCGCGCAGCCGCGCGTGGATCGGCATGTGGTTCCGTGCCCAGTCGAGCTTCTTGCGGCCCAGTTCAAGATCAGATCCGTTCGTGCGCATGATTAAAGTCACCCCTTTAAGCGATTCCAGTCTTTTAGCGTGATGCGTCGGTGGAGAATCCGCTCCACTTCTCGAATCAGTGCTCGTAGATCGTAGCTGAGGGACAGAGTACTCCGGGTTGGAAGGAATTGCCAGGCGGTGCTGCCCGTACACCATAAACTGGTGCTTTCCTCCGGCAAAGGGGCCGTCGAAGCCGAGGCGACGCAGTCTCTGAATGAAGTCCCGGCGCTTACAGGGCGTCCACCGGCTCACGCTTCGGTTCTCGATTGAGATCGATGCCGTCAATCACCGGCAGGGGATGTCCGAGCTTGAGCCCCAACCAGACCCAGTCTTCGAGGGTGGAGCGCAGCTCTTCCTCACACTCCCGCAGGGTCTTGCCAAAGGCGATGACTCCTTTGCAAAGGGGGATATGTCCGCAGAACGTCCCGTCCTCCAGCTTATCGTAGGCCGCTTGAGCCATGGCCCTCTCAATGTAGTCGCTGAGGATGAATCGGGCCATCGTTGTCACGTCCTTCTCGTCCGGTTTTGCCTTCGCACTTTCAAGCCCCAATGTAGCGCTTCAGGAGGTGGGTGTCCAGGTGGGTCAAGCTCGACGAGTTGCTTGGGGGTGCAGCTCCGCGGTGAAGACGGCCCGCTGCACGTAGCGCCCGGCGACGTACAGCCGGAACTCGTACTCCCCCGGCTCGGGGATCGGGATCGCGGGGAGCGTGAGGGCGAACTCCACGGGGCGCTTCCTATCTTGAACCCTCAGCGTCCCTTTGGCCTCGGCCAGCACCTTCTCCTCGCCCACCTTGACGTACTCGACGCGGACGTCGTGCTCGCCCTCTGCGTCGTAGAGCCGCGCGTAGAGCGCGATGGGGCGGTGCTGGGTCGGGAACCGCGTCGCCCAGACGCGGTCGAAGACGCCGATGAGCGACTTCTTCTTCGTCGCCTCGTCGGTGATGACGTAGTCGCAGAGCAGGAACGCCACGGGGATGGGGGGCAGCGGCTCCGGCCCCAGCTCGGCCCTCTCCGTCATGGTGTTGGTCTGACCTCCTCGTTTGGTTCGCCCGGGAGTCTACGGCCTGGACGCGAGGAGGGCAAGCGCGGCCCGTCGGGCCTCGGGCGCGAGCGGGGCGCGCCCTCCCCGCGCGGAAGCCCCCGCGCACTCCGGGCCGCAGACCCTTCGCCTGCGGCGGGTGAGCCACGAGACGAGCCTCACCACAGCGGGATAGAGCCAGAACGCCAGGCGGGCGATGGGGTGGGGAAGGCCGAGCCCGCGGACGACCCGCCGGGCGGCCTCCCGGCCCCAGCTCACCTCCCCGGTATTAAGCTCGAAGAGATACATCGCGAACCCGTAGCGCTCCCCGAACTGGGCTTGGAGCAGCGCTTGGGCTTGTTGAGCGTCGAACGCGAGCGCGCGGAAGCGCCTTTGACGATCGAGCCTTTGGAGCACGGCGACGAACGCCCGGCAGTAGGCGCACTCCCCGTCGTAGATGAGCAGGGCTTGGGGCTCCGGGGGCTTCATCCCGGTCATCCCAGGTAGAGCTCGAACATCGCGGCGACGGCCGCGTCACACGCCCGGAAGCCTTGGTCGGAGCCGCAGTTCGTCGCGGCCAGGAACGCGGCATCCCGCTTCGGGGCGAGCCAGACCACGGCGAACCAGAGGGTGTTGCTCCCCGTGTGGGCGAGCGCCGTTCCCCCGGCCCAGTCCCGCTGAACGACGACCCAGCCGAGGGCATAGCCCTGCCGGTAGCGATCCTCGTGAAGCGCTCGGAAGGTCTGGGGCTGGAGGAGGAGCCCCTCCTCGCCCCGCGCTCCCCTCAAGTGGAGCACGACGAACTTCGCCCAGTCGGCCAACGAGCCGTGGACCCGCCCGGCGGGGCCGAAGACCGCTGCGTTGTCGGCCGCAGGGC
>WFPR01000160.1 GCA_015487455.1 Candidatus Bipolaricaulota bacterium | reverse complement strand
CCCGGACACCGCCCCCCTCGAGCGCTGGCGGGCGCTCCTCGCCGAGCACGGCGAGGCCGTTCGGCTCGTCGGGGTCAGCCCAAGGCGCTACCCCGCCGACCCGCTCGCGCCCTTCTGCTTTATGGCCGACGTCAAGGGGCTGCGACGGCGCCTCGCTCGGGAAAAGCCCCTCACGCTCGAGCGGCCCGCGCTGAGGGAGCTCGTGAAGGCGGTTGCGGGCGGGGCGGAAGTGCGCTACGGTCAACGGTGAGGTCGAGGCCGATGGCGCATCGCGTGGAGGTCGCCTTCCGTCCCGAGCTGGAGACGGCCGACGCCCTGGGGCGCGCCGTCCGCGAGCGGGTTCGCGTCGGCCTCAATCTGGACGTCGAGCGCGTCCGCACCGTCGACGTCTACACCCTCGACGCCGAGCTCGCCCCAGAGGAGCTGGAACGCGTCGCCGAGGAGCTGCTCCACGATCCCGTCGTGCAGCTCTACTCCGTCGACCCTGAAGAGCCCCTGGCCAAGCGCTTCGAGTGGGCTTGGCTCGTCGAGGTGGGCTACAAGCCGGGCGTGACGGACGCCGTGGGCGAGACGGCCCGCGCCGCCATCCGCGATCTGCTGGGCAAGGACGTCCCCGTCTACAGCTCGCGGCAGTACCTCATCGCGGGCAACCTCACCGAACGGGATGTCCGTCACATCGCGACGGATCTTTTGGCCAACGAGCTGATCGAGCGCTTCTCGATCCACGAGCGCTCCCGTTGGGAGGGGCGCTTCCCCGTCGTCGTGCCCAAGGTGGAGCTCAAGCACGAGCCCACCGTGGAGGTCATCCCCTTGGATCGACCCGACGAGGAGCTGGAGGCGCTGAGCCGCGAGCGCCTGCTGGCCCTGAGCGTGGACGAGCTGAGGGCGATCCGGGAGCACCTTCGCGCCCATCGTGAGGAGCGCGTGGCCGTGGGCCTCCCGCCCGATCCCACGGACTGCGAGCTGGAGGCCCTGGCGCAGAACTGGAGCGAGCACTGCAAGCACAAGATCTTTAAGGCCCTTATCGAGTACCGCGACGAGGGGGCGGGGCAAGTCGAGCGCGTCGACGGGCTGTTCGAGACGTTCATCCGAGGGGCGACGGAGCGGATCCGCCGGGAAAGCCCCTACTGGCGGGAGGCGCTCGTCAGCGTCTTTCAGGACAACGCCGGGATCGTCAAGATCGACGACGAGTACCACGTCGCGTTCAAGGTCGAGACGCACAACTCGCCCTCGGCGCTCGACCCCTACGGCGGGGCGCTCACGGGCATCGTGGGCGTGAACCGCGACATTTTGGGCGTGGGCCGCGGCGCCCGGCTCCTCTTCAACACCGACGTCCTCTGCTTCGCGCCGCCTGACTACAAAAAGCCCCTGCCCAAGGGCTTAAAGCACCCCCGGCGGGTGCTGGAGGGCGTGGTGCGCGGGATCGAGCACGGCGGCAACAAGTCGGGCGTCCCGACCGTGAACGGCGCGATCCGCTTCGACGAGCGCTTCCTGGGCAAGCCCCTGGTCTACTGCGGCACCGGCGGGATCCTGCCGGCCTATCTCAACGCGGAGCCCCTGCACGAGAAGCGGGTCGAGCCCGGCGACCTCATCGTGATGGTCGGCGGGCGGATCGGGGCCGACGGGGTCCACGGCGCCACCTTCTCCTCGGAGGCGTTGACGGAGCAAAGCCCCACCTCCGCCGTCCAGATCGGCAACCCCTTCGTCCAGAAGGCGATGGCCGACATGCTTCTGGAAGCTCGGGACTTGGGGCTTTATGGCGCCGTCCACGACAACGGGGCCGGGGGCCTGAGCGTGAGCGTCGCCGAGCTGGCGGCGCTGGGCAACGTTGGGGTGGAGCTGCACCTCGACCGCGCACCTCTGAAATATCCGGGTCTCGACCCGTGGCAAATCCTGGTGAGCGAATCTCAGGAGCGGATGACGCTGGCCGTCCCGCCTGAGAAGCTCGAGGCGTTCTTGGAGCTGGCCCGGAGGCGCGACGTGGAGGCCACCGTCCTAGGGCGCTTCACGGCCACGGGCCGGTTCCACGCGCTGTACGAGGGGAGGACGGTCGCGTATCTCGACGTTCAATTTCTGGTGAACGGCGCGCCCCGGAAGCGCTTACGGGCCGTCTGGCGCCGCCCCCGCCGCAACGAGCCCGACTGCCCGGAACCTCGGGATCTGGGCGAGGCGCTGCACGCGCTGCTCGGGCGGCTCAACGTCTGCAGCAAGGAGGCGATCGTGCGGCGCTACGACCACGAGGTCCAGGCCGCGACCGTCGTCAAGCCCTTCACGGGCGCGAGGGACGACGGCCCGAGCGACGCGGCCGTCCTCTGGCCCCTGGAGATGCAGCGCAAGGGCTCGAGGCGGGGGATCGTGGTGGCCAACGGGATCAACCCCAGCTACGGCGACCTCGACCCCTACCCCATGGCCGCCCTGGCCGTCGACGAAGCGCTACGAAACGCCGTCGCCGTGGGGGCAAACCCCGACAAGATCGCCCTATTAGATAATTTTTGCTGGTCCAGCTCCGACGAGCCCGAGCGCCTGGGCCAGCTCGTCCGCGCCTGCAAGGCGCTGTACGAGTACGCCGTCGCGTTCGGGACGCCGTTCATCTCGGGCAAGGACAGCATGTACAACGACTTCGTGGGCGAGCTGGACGGCCGAAGGGTCAAGATCTCCGCGCCCCCGACGATTTTGATTTCGGCGCTGGGGATCATCGAGGACGTCGGCAAGGCCGTGACGATGGACCTCAAGGAGCCCGGAAATCTGCTCTACGTGCTGGGCGAGACCCGCGAGGAGCTGGGCGGCTCCGAATACCTTGCGATGAAGGGCCTCGTCGGGGATCAGGTGCCCCACGTGGACGCAAGCCCCGCGAGAGAGCGCTATCGCCGGCTGCATCGGGCGATCCAGGAGGGCCTGGTGCGGGCGTGTCACGATTGCTCCGAGGGCGGCCTGGGCGTCGCGCTGGCCGAGATGGCCTTCGCTGGAGGCTTCGGGCTGGTCGTCGACTTGAGAAGGGTGCCCGGCGCCTCGGCGTTCGCGCGCGACGACTTCCTGCTCTTCTCGGAGAGCGCTTCGCGGTTGCTCGTCGAGGTCCGGCCCGAGCACAAGGAGCGCTTCGAAGCGCTGTTCGCGGGCACAGCGGCCGCGCCGATCGGGCGCGTCGTCGAGGCGCCCCGACTGCGCGTCACGGGGCTCCGGGGCCGCGAGATCATCCGCGAGGACGTGGAGGCGCTGAAGGCGAGCTGGCGGCGGCCGTTGGCGGGCATTTAAAAGCCCAAAGCGCCTCCAGGACGTCGAGGAGCCCTTGGACGCGTTCTTCGAGCGCTTTCGCCCCTTGGCGGAGGCGGGCAAGCTCGGGCCCGTGCTGGTGCAGCTCCCGCCGGGCCTGCGCTTCGACCCCGAAATCGCCGAAGGCTTCTTTCAGCGACGGGATGCTCGCTCAATTCGCCGAGAAGATCGCGGCGCAGCTCCGGGAGGGCTTGGCCGTCTGGGCCTTCTTCAACAACGACGTCCACGGCTACGCCGTCCGGAACGCCCTGAGATTGCGAGAATTGGTCCAAGCGTGCTATACTTCAAGCCCGTGCTCGCTGTAAGCGAAGCGAGGTGCGCGTCCGATGGCCGAGGCGATGGAGCTAGAAAAAGAACGAGAGCGGGAACGGGCGATCACGCCCCGCAGTGAAGATTACTCGCAGTGGTACGTCGACGTGGTCCAGCGGGCCGAGCTGGCCGACTACTCCCCCGTCCGCGGCTGCATGGTGATCATGCCCTACGGCTACGCGATCTGGGAGAACATCCAGAAGGCGCTCGACAAGCGCTTCAAGGAGACGGGGCACCAAAACGCCTACTTCCCGCTGTTCATCCCGTACAGCTTCATCCAGAAGGAGGCCGAGCACGTCGAGGGGTTCTCGCCCCAGCTGGCCGTGGTCACCCACGGCGGGGGGCAGAAGCTCGAGGAGCCCCTGGTCGTGCGGCCCACCTCCGAGGCGATCATCGGCTACATGTACGCCAAGTGGATCCGCTCCTATCGAGACCTCCCCGTGCTCATCAACCAATGGTGCAACGTGGTCCGCTGGGAGATGCGCACCCGGCTCTTCTTGAGAACGACGGAGTTCTTATGGCAGGAGGGGCACACGGCCCACGCGACCCGCGAGGAGGCCGAGGCGGAGACCCACCGGATGCTCGACGTCTACGCCGACTTCGCCGAGAGGGAGGCCGCCGTCCCCGTGATCAAGGGGCGCAAGAGCGAGCGCGAGAAGTTCGCGGGGGCCGTCTACAGCCTGACGATCGAGGCGATGATGGGGAACAAGTGGGCGCTCCAGGCAGCCACCTCCCACTTCCTCGGCCAGAACTTCGCCAAAGCCTTTGAGATTCAGTTTTTAGACCGGGACAACCGGCTGAAGTACTGCTGGACGACGAGCTGGGGCTTGAGCACGCGCTTCATCGGCGCGATCGTGATGGTCCACGGCGATGACAAGGGCCTTCGGCTCCCTCCCCGGCTGGCGCCCATCCAGGCCGTGATCGTCCCCATCTACAAGAGCGACGAGGAGCGCTCCCAAGTGCTCGAGGTCGCCCGCGCGACCCTCACCAAGCTCGAGGGCGCGGGGGTTCGCGCCCATTTGGACGACCGCGAGGAGTACACCCCCGGCTGGAAGTTCCACGAGTGGGAACTGCGGGGCGTGCCGGTGCGCGTCGAGATCGGCCCCCGCGATGTGGAACAGGAGCAGATCGTGCTCGCCCGCCGCGACATCGGGGGCAAGGAGGGCAAGCGGGCCGTGCCTCAGGCCCGTCTGGTCGAGGCGGTGACCCAACTGCTCGACGACGTCCAAGAGGGGCTCTTCAAGCAGGCCCTCGAGTTCCGCGAGAAGCACACCTACGAGCCCAAGGACTACGGGGAGTTTAAGGAGGCCGTCGAGCGGGGGTTCGCGCTGGCGCCCTGGTGCGGCTCGGCGGAGTGCGAGGCTCAAATTCAAGAGGAGACCAAGGCGACGAACCGCTGCATCCCCCTGGAGCAGGAGCCCCTTCCCGAGAACGCGAAATGCGTGCGATGCGGGGAGCCCGCCAAGGAGCGTGCGCTATTCGCGCGGGCGTACTGATTCGTGCCGATT
>WFPR01000159.1 GCA_015487455.1 Candidatus Bipolaricaulota bacterium | reverse complement strand
CTGTGGCAGATCGTCGCCAAGCTGCCCCGCAAGGAGCTCGAGGAGCTGGACGCCTTCATCCACGCGTTGCTGGCCCGGCCCCAGAGGGAACCCACCCCAAAGCCCAAGACGAAGGGGAAGGCGAAAGGCGAGGGCAAAGAGGAAGCGATCCTCAAGAGGCGGGGCGCGGTCACCTTGCGGGTGGAGTACCGCCGATGCGGCAAGGCCTGCAGGTGCAACGGCGGCAAGGGCCACGGCCCCTACCTCTACGCCTACTGGTGGGAAGAGGGGAGAACCCGCTCCAAGTACCTGGGCAAGGCTTCCTGACCGACCGCCTCCTTCCTGCCGGGAACCCTTTGCGGGGTGGAGTCCGGTCCATCCCGACTCAAAGGAAGATCACCCGGTTCTTCAGCTCCTCGCGGGTGTGGGTCTCGACCAGCGCCTTCAGCCGCCGAATGCACTCCCCCACCGTGTACCACTGCTGGTGCGCGTAGATGACGCCTTAGTGCTCCCACTCCCCCTCCGCCGCCAGCCGGAGGAAGTCATCGTCGTGGGTGAAGATCGCCGCCTGCTCCTTGCAGGCGTAGGCCAGCTGCTCCTCGTCCGTCAGCTCCACGTTCCCCGCCTCGTAGGCGGACCAGGCGTCCACACCCCGGCGCTTCAGCCCCTCGGCCACCGCCACCGGCACGCTCTCGTCGGTGTAGATGCGGACGGGCTCGGCCATCTCAGGCCCTCGGGGTCAGGCGCCGGCGCAGCGCCTCCACCTCGGCCCTGCGCCGCCGGATCTCCGCGTCCAGCTCCTCCCGGTGCTCGTAGTAGTACGAGAGGGCGTCGTGGACCTGGGCCAGATCGAGCTGGGGATGGGCCGCCACGATCTCGTCGGGCGACCGCCCCAGGTACTCGTACTCCAGCACGATGTCCAGCACCCGCACCCGGGTGCCCCGGATGACGGGGCTCCCCCGGCTGATCCGCTCGTCTCGCGTGATGTACGGGTGCGCCGTCCTCGTCTTCGCCCGCGCCATGCTCCCCTCCTCGAGGGTCCTCGACGGAACGCTCCTCGTTACGCGTCCCCCGAGTGCTCAAAATCGCTTGGTCGATCCTGGTCGTCGCCTAGCGTACCCGACGGCCGAGGGCGCTTCAAAGCTTCATTCGTTCCTTAGCCCCAGGTCGATCCCCCGCTCCTTGCAGTAGCGCTTCAGCTTGTCCACGAAGGCCGCGCCTTTGTTGCGGATCCGCCCCTCGCGCCACTCCGCCTTGACTTCCGAGAGGCAGCGGAAGAGGAGGTCGCGCAACCGCGGCTCCTCCACCGCCCGCCGCGCCAGCTTCGCGTAGAAGGGCCGCGAGCGCTCGTCTCCCAGAACCCGCAGGAGCTCCTCGATCAGCCCTTGAGCCTCCGTCTCCGCTCCCTCGGCGGTCAGGGCCGAGGCCGTCATCGATGTCGATCCCCTAAGGGCGCCGCGGGCCTCGGCCCACGCCCGCGGCCCGGGCACGTAGACCAAGAGCCAATCCGGCTCCTGACCCCCTCCGTCGGGGTCGCGGGTCGCGGCCTCCCGCCACTCGACGTCGGCCAGGAAGCCCGTCTGGATCAACTCCTCGTGGGCCGGAGCCAGCTTCTCCCGCGCCTTGGAGGGGTGCCGCTGGCGGGTGAGGGGCAGCAGTTGGCAGAGGGTCGAGTAGCGGTACTGGATCCGCGGCCGGGCGTCCTCGGCTTCCCCCCCGCGCCGCCGCAGGAGCCCGTAAAACTTCACCCCCAACAGCTCGTAGAGGCGGCGGGCCACCGTGCTGCGCAACCCCCGATAATACGCGTAGTCCAGCGGCTTGAGGTACAGTGCGTTGATGTTCTGCAGGTACCAGCTCCCCAGATAGAGGTAGGTCTGGTCGGCCACGGTGCCGTCCTCCAGGCGCTCGCCCTTGAAGACCACGCGCTCGTAAAGGTGGAAGACGTCCTCGACCCACCGCTCCTGGCCGCGGCAGTAGAAGGCGCCGCGGGACTCCACCCCCGTCAGCGTGATGCGCTTGAGCGCCTCCTTGATCCGGCGGTAGTTCTGGCCGGAGGAGTTGATCCCCATCCGGCGGCAGAACTCGTAGAGGGAGCCCAAGGGGATCGGATTCTTCAAGGGGAGGGGGCGGGTGCGCAGCTGCTCGCCGATGATTTGCTCAACGACCTTGTGGACCTCCTTGTCGAAGGGGCCGGGGAACCCCTGCCGCACGTTGGCCGTCACGCGCCAAAGGATCTCCACCCGCTCCCCGCCCCGGGTGACCACGTCGTGGTAGCAGATCTCCTGGAGGCGGCTCAACCCCTTGCGCGAGAGCGCGAAGAAGGGGAGCACCAGCAGGTTGACCTCCGAGCGGATGAGATCCGCCTCCCTCTCCGAGGGCTTCACGTCCACGTCGGCGGCGACGGGGTCGACGGGAACGGGAGTGACTTCCCCTTCTTCCTCTAAGGGCAGACGGAGGTCCGAGGTCTTGGCTCCGGCCTCGGCCTCAGCCTCAGCCCTGGACTTGGACCGCGCCATGATCCTCCCATCTTGCTCCTTCCCAAATGGGAAAGTCAACGTTGCCGCCCTCTAGAACGTTACTCAAAACACTTAAAACGTTATTCTATAAAGGCTTAATGTAGGGAGAAAAGCCGCAAGCCAACGGGCTTTTCCCCGCCCCGATTTCCTTCAAAGTACGATAATCCTTCCTTCAAAGTACGAGTCGTTTCCTTCAAAGTACGACCCCTGTTCCTTCAAAGTACGATAGTCTTCCTTCAAAGTACGATAATGGGGCCGCTGGTCCTATTTATGAATTAAAACTCAATTTCGATTTGGGGCCGGGCGGGAGAAGAGCCGTTTCCACCAGGGTTTTCGGGCCTCGAGGGCCCGACGCAGCTTGGCGATCTCCTCCCGCTGGGCCTCGATCGTGCGCCGCAGGTAGTCAAGGTCCGTCTGGACGTCGGCTCCGACCCTCCCCGGGAGCCGGGCGTAGAGGAGCTCCTCCAGCAGTTTGACGCGCTCTTGTAAAAAGCGTTTGTCCTCTTCTAAACGCCGAATTTGCTCCCTTAATACCTCGACTAGCGCTGCAGTTTCCGAAGTCTCCCTCGGCGCGACGTCCGAGGGGGAAGCCCGGGAAGCGACTTCCGTTTTGACCTTCTCCGCGGCCGCCAGGACCGGCATCCCCTGCTCCTCAAAATGTTTGACGCGCCGGAGTAACGCCACGCCTCCCTGATCGACGAGGATCTTCCGATTCTTTCCCTGTTTGATGTGGTTTGACAGGATCGTGTCAAGAAGTGTCAAGCGGTAGCGCACCTCGCGCTCCGTCATCCCGAGGATCCGCGCTAAGGACTTGATGTCGTACATGATTCCCTCCCGTGACGCTTCACGGTAAAGCCGCCTTACGCCGAGGGGGAGGGTCGCCGATCACCCAAACATGGGAAATCTGGGCGAGGATCTTGAGCTTCCTTGCCCCCTTCTTGCAAAGTGTCTGCTCCTCCCCTTTTTTGTCCCGCTTTGTCTTGAATTGAAGCCCATTTTTGTCCCCCTCTTTGGCCCCACAGCTCCCCCTACGCAGGGGGCGGACTTATTGATTGAGGGATGACTGACGACTACCGATGACCATGGAGCTATGGGAAAGATGAAAAAGGTAGAAGGGTTTCAGGTATTACGGGCTCGAGTTGACACGATCTCGGGCAGCGTGAAGGTGGGGCGGCCCGTTTCGGCGGGGGAGCTTGGGGTCTTTCCGGGGGGAGCGCCGACTAGGTTGTACAGGGGCGGCAAGGGCGGACAGGTAGGCCGATCCCGCTACCGGTGGCGGCTGGACAACGGGTTGTTGCGCGTAGAGCTTGGGCCCGTAAAGCCGTATTTTCCCGAGGTGTACTGGACCTTGCGGGCGCCGCTGTTGGACAGGGTCGGGGTGCTTGTGAGCTGGGAGCTGATGCACGCTTGGGTTCAGGAAGAGCTGTATGGCTTGGGGGAGCTGCCTTCGGGGTCGAGGAAGCTGAGCCGGGTGGACCTGTATGTGGACGTGGCGTGTCCGGCGGGGTTTGAGGTGGAGCCGGGGGCGTTGGTCCATCGGTTTCGGAGGGTCGGCGAGCGTCGGGACGGG
>WFPR01000158.1 GCA_015487455.1 Candidatus Bipolaricaulota bacterium | reverse complement strand
TCCGTTCAACGGCGCAGCGGAGCGCGCGCATTATACAGGCTCGAACCCCGAGCGTCAAGGTCCGCGTTTGGGGGCGCGCCCGTCCCGTCCCAAATGCTCGCCCAATGCTCGCTCGATCGGATTGAAGGGACCGCGCCCGAGCGCCTATAATTGCAGCAAAGATGCAAAAAAGGCGCGAGGCGTGGGCGCGGACGTTGGCGTGGACGCCGTCGTCGGCTGAACTCAGACACGGCAGGGGAGGGCTATGAGCTTCGGCCAGTACTTCGTCGCCCGCCTGCTGCTCACCATCCCGATGGTCTTCATCCTGGCCACGCTGGTGTTCTTGCTGCTGCGGGTGATGCCCGGCGACCCCTGCTTGGCCATCCACGGGGGCAAGAGCAACCAGACCGTCCTCGAGCGCTGCCGCGAGCGGGCCGGGCTCAACCAGCCTCTCTACCTGCAGTACTGGAACTATCTGAAGGGCATCCCCACGCTCGACTTCGGGGTCTCCTTCCGCACGAACCGCCCGGTGCGCGACGAGATCCTGAGCAAGCTCCCCGCGACGCTGGAGCTGGCCGTCTTCGCCATGCTCGTCTCGGTGGGGCTGGGGCTGCTGACCGGCACCTGGGGGGCGGTGCGCAGCGACCGCCCCGTCGACCACGCGCTGCGGCTCCTCAACATCGCCGCGTTCGCCATGCCGATCTTCTGGCTCGGGCTGATGCTCCAGATCGTGTTCGGGATCTGGCTGAAGTGGCTCCCCGTCGGCGGGCGGCTCGACCCCGTGATCGACTACAAGCTGGAGCACCCCACGGGCTTCTACGTGCTGGACGCGCTGATCACCCGCGACTGGAGCACCTTGGGGCTCGTGCTCAAGCACCTGCTGCTCCCCTCGCTCACGCTGGGGCTGGTGCTCTCCGGGGTGATCGGGCGGATCAGCCGGGCGAACATGCTGGAGGTGCTCCACAAGGAGTACGTGCAGACGGCGCGGGCCAAGGGGCTGGCCGAGCGCGTCGTGATCGTCAAGCACGCGCTCCGCAACGCGCTCATCCCCATCGTGACCGTGATCGGGCTCCAGTTCGCGATCCTGCTGGGCGGGGCCGTCCTGACCGAGACCGTCTTCAACTGGGACGGGATGGCCCGCTACCTCATCCGGGCCATCAACGCCCGCGACTACAACGCGATCCAGGGCTTCATCGTCTTCTTCGCCCTCTTCGTCTCGCTCATCAACTTGGTCGTCGACCTGCTCTACTCGCGCCTCGACCCGCGGGTGAGGTACTGATGGGACGGATGGGGGCCTTAAAGCGCTGCTTGCGCTTCCTGCGGCGCAACCCGCTGATCGCCGTCGGCGGCGGGCTGGTGCTCTTCGTGCTCGTGGTGACGATCTTCGCGGAGTGGATCGCGCCGTACGGCCCCGTCGAGCCCGTCCCGGCCTACTTCGAGGACCCGCTGTACAAGGGCGAGCCCCCCAGCTGGGCCCACCCCTTCGGCACGAACAAGCTCGGCTACGACATGCTGAGCCGGGTGATCTACGGCGGCCGGGTGCCGCTGCTGGTGGCGGGGGTGGCCACCGCGCTCTCGCTGCTGGTGGGCGTCCTGCTCGGGTGGCTCTCGGGCTACTTCGGCGGGCTGCTCGACCGCGCCCTCTCGCTGGTCATGGACGCGATGTACAGCTTCCCCGCGCTGATCCTGGCGATCGCCATCGTGGCCGTGCTCGGGCCGGGGATCGTGAACATGGTCGTGGCCATCTTCATCGTCTACATCCCGACGTACTTCCGCGTGGTGCGCGGCCAGGTGCTCCAGGTGCGCGAGATGGAGTTCGTGGAGGCGGGGCGGGCGATCGGGCTGAGCCACGCCCGCATCTTGTTCAAGCACATCGCGCCGAACACGATCACGTCGGTGCTGGCGATCGTCTCGTTCAACGTCGCCGACGCGATCCTGACCGAGGCGGCCCTGAGCTTCCTGGGGCTGGGGCTGCCGCCCACGGTCGACCCTCGAGATCTATGGGCCGCCGACTGGGGCGCCGACGTCCAGGCGGGCCAGCTCGCGCTCCAGAGCGGCCAGTGGTGGCTCATCACCTTCCCGGGGCTCATGATCGTGGTCGTGTCGCTGGGCTTCGGGCTGCTCGGCGAGGGGATCAACGACTGGCTCAACCCCCGCCGCCGGCGGGTTTGAACGAGCGCCCTTCCCCCTTGACTTGTCGCCCTCCCTTGCCTTATAACTCTCCCCGGACGGAAAATCCCTCACCATCCAAGGCAAGGAGGTCGAGATGGGGATTCGAGCGCGTTGGGTTGCGCTGTTGGCGCTGCTCGTCGGCGTCGGGGCGGCCTTCGGGCTGCTGCCGCAGCTCGCGACCACCCAGGAGGGCGTGATCGTCATCGGCACCACCGACGGGATCACCACCCTGGACGTCGCGGACAGCTACGACTACTGGACCTGGCACGTCTTCCAGAACACGGCCCAGGGGCTCGTCGGCTTCGAGCGGGGGACGGGCCGGGTGGTCCCCGAGCTGGCCGAGAGCGTCGAGGTCAGCGAGGACGGGACGGTCTACACGTTCAAGCTGCGCCGGGGCGTCAAGTTCTGGGACGGGGCGGACTTCAACGCCGACGCGGTCGTCTTCTCACTCAACCGCTCGCTGACGCTGCGCGGCCCGGCGGGCGCCGTCGACGCCCTGATGTACGACATCGTCGGCGTCCAGAAGCTCGACGACTACACCGTCCAGATCACCATTGAGCGGCCGGACGCCACCTTCCTGCCGCGGCTGGCCGGGTGCGCCTGCGCCTTTATCATGAGTCCGAAGTCCACCCCGGCCGACCGCATCGCCTCGGGCGACCAGATCGAGTACGCCGGGACGGGGCCGTACAAGCTGGCCGAGTGGGTCCCCGACGTCCGCACCGTCTACGAGGCCTTCCCCGAGTACTGGAACAAAGATGAATTCCCCAGGACGCCGACGGTGATCACGCAGTTCTTCCCCGAGGGGGCGGCGCCGCAGCTGGCCGCTGCTGTCAGGGCGGGCGACATCGACGTCGCGTTCCGCACGCTGAACCCCGAGGACGTGCTCGCCCTCAGGGAGGACCCGAACGTCAGTGTCATCGAGGGCGAGAGCCTCAACATCCGCTACATGGTCATCAACGTGACGCGGGCGCCCTTCGACGACGTGCGGGTACGCCGGGCGATCGCGCTGGCCGTCGACCGGCAGGCGATCGTCGACAAGGTCTTCCTCGGGATCAACGAGCCGCTCTACAGCATGGTCCCGCCGGGGTTCAAAGACGCCTACGTGAAGGCGTTCCCCGACCGCGACGTCGAGGCGGCCCGCCAGCTCGTCGAGGCGTACGCGGCCGACACGGGCGCCAAGCTGCCGCTGGAGATCACGCTGACGGCCACCACCCGCTACGGCGACACCGAGCGCGACGTGGCCGTGGTCGTGGCCCGCTCGCTCGAGGAGACGGGCGTCTTCCGGGTCAACCTCGAGATCCTGGAGCGGGTGACCTTCTTCGACCGGCTCGACCGCGGCGAGCTGGACTTCCTGCTCCTGGGCTGGTACCCCGACTTCATCGACCCGGACAACTTCCTCGGGCCGTGGCTGGTGGACGCGCCCAAGGCGCTCGGGACGTTCTTCGACGAGCACCCGCGCT
>WFPR01000157.1 GCA_015487455.1 Candidatus Bipolaricaulota bacterium | reverse complement strand
CTGGAGCCCCTCGCGTTCGCGCTCCAGCGCGAACCAAAAGTCGGCGCGGCTGAACCCGTGGCGGACGCGCCGCGCGCGGGTCAGCGCCCAGCGGAGCCCATCCCCTTTTCCTTCCCCCGTCCCTGTCCCCGTCGGGGTCGGAAGCCGCTCGACGAAGAAGCCGAAGCCGCTCAACGCCCGCCAGGGCGGGACCCAGACGCCCCCCATCCCGCCGGGGCGGTGCCACCCGAGCGGCGGGAACGAGCCGTCCAGCGCCCCGACGACGTACAGCCGGTGGCCGCTGAGGCAGTACACCGTCTCCTCGAGCGGCGAGGCCCGCTCCCGTCGGATGGGGCCGAAGCGCAGCGCTTGCGTGCCCATCCGTCGATCACCCCTTGAGCCCGGTGAGCTTGATCCCCTCGATGAAGTAGCGCTGGAAGAGCACGAAGATGACGAGCACGGGGAGGGCGGCGATGACGACGCTGGCCAGGATCAAGTTCCAGTTGACGCCCGCCTGGGCGCCGTAGAACTGCATGAGCTGCATCAGCCCGATCGGGAGGGTGAACTTCTCCTGGCTGCGCAGCACGACCAGCGGCCAGAACAGCTCGTTCCACGACCCCTGGAACGTCAGGATGGCGAGCGCCCCGAGCGCGGGCCGCGAGAGCGGCAGCACGATCCGCGCGTAGATCTGGAGGGTGCTCGCCCCGTCGATCCGGGCCGCCTCCTCCAGCTCCCTGGGGATCGACTCCAGGAACTGCTTCATCAGGAACACGGCGCTGGTGGCGACCAGCCCCGGCAGGAAGACCCCGGCGTAGGTGTTGATCAAGGTCTCGGCCCCGAAGAGGCGCGATAGCCCGAAGATCCCGTCCCGCAGCAACAGGAAGTTCGAGATCATCGTGACCTGGCCGGGGACCATCATGGTGAAGATCGTGAAGAGGAACAGAAAGTTCCGGCCGGGGAAGCGCAGGCGGGCGAGGGCGTAGCCGGCCAGGCTGGCCAGCGCGAGCGTGAGCGCCACCTTCCCCAGGGCGATGCCCAGCGAGTTGAGCACCCAGCGCGCGAAGAGGGGCTTGCCCCCCTCCCCGCGGTAGGCCGTCCAAGCGCGGATGTACGCCTCGAAGACGTAGCCGAGCACCCCCGGCGCGGCGTCCTGCCAGGTGAGCACCGTGCGGGTGAACCGCTCGCTCACGATCGAGGGCCAGAGCGTCGCGCGCACGAGCTTGGCCCCCGCGGGCGCCGTGACCGCCAGCCGCACCCGCTCGTGGAACACCCGGCCGACGTGCTCCAGCCGCACGCGATACGTCCGCTCCACGCCCCCGTCGGGGAGCGGGCGCTCGGCGACGAGCTGGACGCTCGGGCGGACGTCGGGCCGCGGGTCGGTCGTCATCCCGGCGGCCGGGGGGAGGACGAGGGCGCGCACCGCCGCGGGGCCCGACGCGCGGCGGGGCGCGGGCTCCGGCGGGAGGCGGAACGTCACCTCCAGCTCGAGGGCCCGGCCGGGGGCGAGGCCGCCGAACCAGCCGTCCCCGCTCCCCTGGACGCCCAGCGTCCAGGCCCCCACCCAGTTGCGCGGCCAGAACTTCGGCGGGTACAGCTCCGGCGGCCAGGTGAGCGCGTCGTCCCGGAACGACGAGACGAACGCGTAGAGCAGGGGGCCGACCATGACGACGAGGAGGGCCGTCATCAGCGCGTAGAGCAGCGCCAAGCGGGCCCGGCGCCGCCGCGCCCGCCAGGCGGCCTCGGCTGCACGCGCCCACGGGGCCGGGGCAGGAGGGCTCACTCGGCCCACCCCCTCTCGGAGATCCCGAAGCGCCGCTGGAGCAGCACGACGCCCAGCGTCAGAAGGGCCAGGAAGAGGGCCGCGGCGGCGGCCATCCCCACCCGGGGCAGCTCCCCGCCCCCGAACATGTTCCAGTAGACGTAGTAGGCCAGGGTGATGATGGCGTCGAGGGGCGCGGCCCCCGCCAAGATCGCGACCTGGTCGAACATCTGGAGGGTGCCGATCAACCCCAGCGTGACGACCAAGAAGAGCACCGGCCGCAGCGCGGGCACGGTGATGTAGCGCAGCTTCTGCCAGGCCGTCGCCCCGTCGATGTCGGCGGCCTCGTACAGCTCGCGGGGGACGTCCTGGAGGCCCGCCAAGAAGATGATCATAAACGTCGGGACGGTCGTCCAGACGTTGAGGGCCATGATCGACCAGAGGGGGATCGGCACCCCCAGGAACGTCCGCTCGGTGGTGATCCAGGGGATCGTCACGGGGGGGACCTCCCGCGGGCGGAGCCCGCCCAGCTGGTGCAGCAGGGCCACGAGCAGCCCGCTCCCCACCAAGCTGATCGCCAAGAGCAGCGGGTCAAACGCCCGCGCGGGGAGCCGCCAGCGCCGGCGCTCCCAGAGCACTTGGATGCCCTGCAGCGCCGCCGCGGCGCCGAGGAAGACGAGCAGGTGCGGGAGGTACCGCTGGACGGCCGTCAGCAGGAAGTTCGCCACCCCCTGCCGGTGGACCAGCCAAGCGAAGATCAACGTGATGACCACGCTGGAGCTGATGCTGGGCACGTAGTACCCCGCGCGGAAGAAGAGGATCCCACGGAGCTTCTGGTTCAGCACGACGGCCAGCAGCAGCGCCAGGATCGTCTGGGCCGCCGTCACGACTCCCGAGTAGACGAGGGTGTGCGTGAGGGCGAGGACGAAGCGGCGATCTTGGAGGAGCTTGAGGTAGTTCTCGAGGCCGACCCACTCCGGCGGGTGGAAGAGGTTATAGTTCGTGAAGCTAAAGTAGACAGCGCGGGCGAACGCGTAGCCGAACCCGATGGCCAACGTCCAGAGC
>WFPR01000156.1 GCA_015487455.1 Candidatus Bipolaricaulota bacterium | reverse complement strand
TAGTACGCGATCGGGTCGTCCCCCAGGTCCCACATGTTCGTGAGCGGGTCGAGCGCGTAGGGGTAGAGCCAGGCGTCCTCGTCGGTCCCGTAGAGGTGCTCGCGCTGGAAGTGCTCCTCGGCGATGGCCCGCAGCCGGGGGTGGGGCGCCTCGAGGGTCTCGCCGGGCACGGGCATGTAGCCGTACTGGATCGCCCAGACGTCGTACGGTCCGACGGTCGAACTGTAGTACTCGCCCTGCCGTCGCGGGTCGGGCGAGACGTTCGGCGGGTTGTAGTCCATCACCGAGGCGCTGACGCCGTAGCGCTTTGTGTAATTCTCATCGTGCAGCTTGAGGTAGGGGATCGCGGCGCTGGCCTTGAAGTTGTGCCGCAGCCCCAAGGCGTGGCCGACCTCGTGCATGGTGATCTCGCGGAGCGCCGCGCCGACGTACTCTAACGGCACCTCCCCGTCGGGGCCGACGACGCCCTGGGCTTGGAGCGCGAGGCGCCACACCAGCAGGTGGGGCAGGAGCCCGGTCCCGAAGGCGCAGAGCCGCCCGGCGGCCCGCGGGTTGAGCAGGAACGCCAGCCGCAGCGCCTCCGCCTCCCGCGTGAGGAAGTCCAAGGGGCTCTGCACGTCGGTCAAGAGGTCGTAATCGCCCGTCAGCGCCCGCACCCAGCCCTCCGTAAAGAGGATGTCGGCGTTCAGGATCTCGCCGGAGCGCGGGTCGACGTCCGACGGCCCCATGGCGAAGACGGCGGTGACCGAGGGCACCCAGCGGATGGTCGAGTAGCGGGCGTCCTCGGGGTCAAAGTCCGGGTCGTCGGGCTGGTCTAAAGCGACGATGGCGTTCTTGAAGCCCGCGGCCTCGAACGCCTTGTTCCACGCCTCGACGCCCTCCTTGATGTACGGGCGGTATTCCTCGGGGATCGTGTTTTCGAGATAGAAGACGATGGGCTTCTTGGGCTCGGAGATGGGCGCCCAGGGGTCCTTCTTCTCGAGCCGCCAGCGGTGGATGACCCGCACGGTGTTGGTGCGCCCGCCTTGACGGCTGAAATCTTTAAAGGCCGTCACGAAGTAGCCCACCCGGTCGTCGGCCAGGCGCGGCTTCATCGGCTCGTCGGGGAGCTTCAAAACGCTGTAGTGGAGCGAGACGGGGAGGCTCGTCGGGTCGGGCACCGTTCGGCTGAAGAACGGGAACGACGCCTGGAACGTCAAATCCACTTCGATCTCGACGTTCTCGGGGAAGCCCTTGACGTAGACGAGGGTCGAGCGCCGGGGGTCGAGCCGGAAGCCCACCCCGTAGATGAAGGGCAGCGCGTAGCTTAGCCCCGGCCAGTCGTTCACGAACAGCCCCGTGGCGTCGATGAGGTAGCGCCCCCGCTCTGGATCCTGGGCGACGATCTGAAACGCCCGCTTGATCGACTCGCGGAACCCCAGCTGCACCATGCGCTCGAGCGGCGTGCCCGCCTCCGCCCGGAAGTAGGGGTTGCGCGCGACCAGCTCGACGCGCCCGCCGCGCAGGCGGAAGGTGAGCATCTCCGTCGTCAGCGGGAACCCCGTCAGCAGGAACGACTCGCCGATCCCGCGGGCCATCTGGACCACGACCAGGAAGTCCTTGCCGAACTGCTCCTCTTGGATCTCGAGGAGGAGCCGCCCGTCGGGGCCGGTGTAGACGGTGAAGAAGCCGGGGATCGCCTCCATGCCCTTCACGACTTGGTCGATGGGCGGGGCCTCGCGGGCCGTCGCGGGTTGGGGTTCGCCGGGGAGCCCCGCCAGCGCGCCCATCAGCACCGCAAGCAGTCCGATCCCGACCGCGAACCGTCGCCTCGGCGTCCTCGCGCGTCGCATGTTGCCCGTCCTCCTCCTTTTTGCCCGTGTTGGTCTGCTCGCGCCTTTGAGGCCTTGAGCGGTGCTTTTTATAGCCCGTTCGAGGGCCCGCGACTAGGCTCCGGCGTCACCCCCGCGCCCGCGGTGGGGGCGCGCAGCCAGCCGGGCGAGCCGAGGACGAGCAGCGCGAAGAGCGCCCCCGCCCCCCAGAAGGGCGCGGCGGGGCTCAGCGCGTCGAAGAGCGCGCCCCCGGCGATCGGGCCGACGATGCGGCCCAAGCTCAGATAGCTGTTCAGCACGCCCAGGATCGCCCCCTGCTGCTCGGGCCCGACCCGCTTGGAGACGAGCGCGGAGAGCGCGGGCTGCAGCAGCGCGTTCCCCAGCCCCAGCAGGCCGCTCAGCCCCAAGAGGCTGCCGAGGTCCCACGCGAAGGGGACCGTCAGGAAGCCCACGCCGCTTAGGAGGAGCCCGAGCTGCGCGGTGCGCGCCTCGCCCCAGCGCCGGGTCGCGGGGCCGACGAGCGCCCCCTGGCCCACCACGGCGATCAAGCCGATGGCCGTGAACGCGACGGCCAGCTCCCGCTCGCCGAAGTCCAGCGTCGCCTCCGCGAACAGCGCGAACGTCCCGAACAGGCTGGCGAACGCCCCCTGGCTCAGGAACGCGAGCAGCAGCAGCGGGCCGACGGGACCCCCGAGGGCGCGCACGAGGCCCGCGTACGGCGCGAGCGCCCCCCGCGCCCGCGCTTGGGGGGGAGGGGCAGGGGTGGGGGTGCGGGCTTCGGGGCTCAGCGACTCGGGGAGGGCGCGCCAGGCGAGCGCGGCGACGAGCAGGGCCAGCCCCGCGGCCACGAAGAAGGGCACGCCGGGGTGGCCCC
>WFPR01000155.1 GCA_015487455.1 Candidatus Bipolaricaulota bacterium | reverse complement strand
CTACTCGCTCGACCCCGAGATCCACCCGTACGGGCGGGAGCTGGCGCCGCTGGTGCCCTTCCTCGTCACGCGGCAGATCTTCGCGGGGGCGGGGCGGGTCGGGGGGCACCGCCTGACGAGCGACCCCAAGCGCTTCGTCCGCGACATCGGCCGCCACCGCGTCGACTACGCCTTCCTCGACCAGATCTACGGCGTCGAGGTCGACCACAGCGTCGAGTTCCAGCTGTCCCAGCGGGCCGATCACATCCTGTACGTGGCGTCGGGCCGGGTGCGCTTCAGCCGGGCGCTCATCAACCCGAAGTGGGACAGCTTCCAGGACGCCTCGCACGCGCCCCGGCTGCACATCCTGTTCGGCGAGTCCAACATGTCGGAATACGCAGAGCTCCTGAAGGTCGGGACGACGGCCCTGGTGCTCGACGCGCTGGAGGAGGGCGCGGCCCCCCGCGATCTGGAGCTGGCCCACCCCATCCGCGCCCTGCGCGAGATCTCGCGCGACCCGACGTGGACCTGGCTCGCCCGCCTCGAGGACGGCCGCACGATCCGGGCCGTGGACGTCCAGCGGCGGTACCTGGAGGCGGCCCAGCGCTTCCGCGGCCGCGACGAGGAGACCGATCAGCTCCTGGACGAGTGGGAGCACGTGCTCGACGCCTTGGAGCGCGACCCCTTGGAGCTGGCCGACCGCCTCGACTGGGCCGCGAAGTACAAGCTGCTCTCGCTCTACCGCGAGGAGGAGGGGCTCGACTGGAACGATCAGGCCCTCCACAGCCTCGATTTAGAGTATCACAACGTCGACCCGGAGCGCGGGCTCTACTGGGCGCTGGTCGAGACGGGCGCGATGAGGCGCCTCGTCGACGACGAGGCCGTCGAGCGCGCCCTCTACGAGGGGCCGCCGGACACTCGTGCCTGGGCGCGCGCCAAGCTCGTCCAAGCGCTACGGGCCTTCCCCATCCAGGACTACTTGATCGAGTGGGACGGGGTGACCGTCGGGGCCAAGCGCGCCCTCATCCTGGAAGACCCCTTCAACCCCTACAAGCGCCAGGTCGAGCGCTTCCTCAACCACCTTAGAGCCCGCCCGTAGCCCCCGTAGCGGAGCCGCCTTCACTCCCCCTTGCCTTCTCTTCTTCTAGTTCTAGCTCAAGTCCAGGCTGCGGTCCCCTTGACCGCCTTGACAGCAGGGTAGAAAGGGTATATAATGCCACCAGCGCTCCTAAGTCAACTATGGAGCAAATTCCACCGAGCGGCATGGGCGACCGACCCGGCGAGGGCGAGGGAGCAGCGGGAGGAGCACGAGACGCGATGGCGGTGAAGACGGCCGTGAAGAACGTCGAGGCGTACAAGACGATCAAGGTGCCCCTCTGGGTGTACGAGAACGCCAAGGAAGTCGAGCTGGCGCTCATCAAGAAGGGGCTGGAGAAGATCCCCCTGGAGGTGCTGGAGCCGCGCCGCTGCCCCATCTGCAAGTCGGAGCTTGAGCCCTTCAAGACGGAGAAGGACAACGAGTATCTCCGCTGCACGCACTGCGGCTACACGCAGCAGCGCTTCTCCCGGGAGCGCATGCTGGAGGGCGTGGTGTTGGGGACGGCCATCGGCATGGGGCTCGTCTACTTCCTGAACGCGCTGTTCGGGAACGGGCAGCGCAGCAACTGACCGCGACCGTGGGACGGGACGGACGGGACGACGGTGGTGAGAGGGAGCCAAAAGGGGCTGGGGCCGGGCTCGTGGAGCACGGTGGTGAGAGGGAACAGGGAAGGGACGAGACGACCCGGCCCCAGCCGGATAAACCTGCCGTCGCATTGTACCCGCCACCCTTGAGGACGTCCACTATGCGCATTACAATCGCGCGGCCATGCCGTTGCACCTCTTCCTGGGGGACCCGTGGGGACGGGGCCGGGCGATCGCCCACCTGAAACGACGGCTCAGGGCGGCCGAGCCCGACGCTCGATGGCGCGAGACGACGCTCGACGGCGAGGAGCTGGACCTGTCTCAGCTTCTTGAGGCCCTGCGGACGACCTCCCTCTTCGGCGAGCGACCCCTCGTGCACGTCAAGCGCGTCGAGAAGCTCCCCGGCGAGCACGCCGAGGCGCTCCTCCCCCACCTCGAGCGGGCGCGCGGCCCCGACGTTTGCGTAATTTTAGAGGGCGACAAGCTCGACAAGCGGGGCAAGCTCTACAAGGCGCTCAAGGGCTGGGGCGAGGTTCAGGAGTTCGCGCCGCCCACCCGCCAGGAGCTGCCGAAGCTCCTCCAGGCGCTGCTCGAGGAGCGGGGGCTCGCGCTCCCGCCCCAGGGGCGACGGGCGCTGCTCGAGGGCATTGAGCCCAACCCGATGCGCCTGGAGCGCGAGGTCGAGAAGCTGGCCCTCTACGCCCGCGATCGCCAAGCCCTCACCCTCGAGGAGCTGGAGGCGCTGATCTTCCACGACCGGGGCGGGCGCGCCTTCTCGGCGCTCGAGGCGCTGCTGGCCCGGAGGTCCGACGCCTTGGAGCTGTTGAGGGCCGCGCTCGAGGGCGGCGAGGAGCCCACAAAGTTGTTTTATCTGTGGGCCGCGGAGGCGCGGGCGCTGCTCCGCGCCAAGTCGCTAAAGGCGGAAGGGCTCTCGAGCGCGGAGATCGCCCGGCGCACGGGGGACTTCCCCTGGCGGGCGGCCAAGCGCGTGAAGCTCGCCGAGGCGCTGAGCTCCGAGGCGCTGATCGGGCTGATCCGGGCGCTGCACGAGGCGGACGTGGCGATCAAGCGCGGGGAGCGCGAGCCCGAGGAGGCCCTCTGGGCGCTGGCCCTCGCCTGGCTCGGGTTCGCTTAGCCCTTTGTCTTTGCGGCCCTCTGGGGCGCCTTCGTCGCCGGCGGGCGGGCCGGCTCGGCGCGGCCGATCAGCTTCCCCCGCCCGCCGCCCCAGAGCACCAGCAGGGGGCTGGCCACGAAGATCGAGGAGTACGTCCCGACGACGATCCCGATGAGCAGCGCGAAGGCGAAGTTCCGCAGCACCTCGCCGCCCAGAAGATAAATCGCGAACACGCCCAAGAACGTCGTGATCGACGTCACGACCGTGCGGTTGAGCACCTCGTTGATCGAGCGGTTGATCAGCTGCTCCAACGGCAGCCGCAGGCGCTTTCTCAGGTTCTCCCGGATGCGGTCGAAGACGACCACGGTGTCCGTCAGCGAGTAGCCCGCCAGCGTCAGGATGGCCGTCATGGTGAGCAGGGTGATCTCGGTGGGCACGAAGAAGTTCTTGAGCCAGACGATCCCGAGCACGGCCAGCACGTCGTGGAACATCGCGGCCGTGGCCGCCAGCCCGAATTTAAAGTCGAAGCGCACCGCGATGTAGAGAATAATCCCGATGATGGCGTAGACGATGGCGTAGATCGCCTTCTGGCGCAGCTCGGCCCCGATCGCCGGGCCGATGGAGGTGCTGCTCGCGTCCTCGAACAGCTGGGGGTAGCGCTCCTCGAAGAGGGCCTTGATGCGGTCGGCCACCTCGACGGCCCCCTCGCCTCCGGCCTCTTGAGCTTTGACCCGCACGATCAGCTTGTACCCTCCGCCGGGCTCGTGGACGTCCGTCACCTGGGCGTTGGGGAAGCCGTTCTCGTGGAGCAGCCGACGGGCCTCCTCGATGGGGATGGCTTCTTTGAACTCCAGCGTCACGCTGGTGCCGCCCGTGAACTCGATCCCCAAGTTCGCCTGCCCGGTGACGAAGACTTGAACGGCCGCGATCAACCCCAGCACGACGAGCAGCCCGGAGATCGCGAACGCGACCCTCCGCTTGCCCATGAAGTCGATGTTCGTGTCCCCGATGAGGCGGAACATCCGGGGCGGGGTCGGCTGAGTAGGCGTCTGAACGCTCATCTCAGATGCTCAGCCTCCTCGGCTCGCGGGCCTTGATGAGGTCGAAGGCCAGCCGCGTGCCCATGAGCGCCGTAAAGAGGTTGACGACGATGCCGATGCTCAGCGTGGTGGCGAAGCCCTTGATCGGGCCGGTCCCGAAGGTGAACAGAATCAAGGCCGTGATGAGGGTGGTGACGTGGGCGTCGACGATGGTGAGCAGGGCGCGGTCGTAGCCGAAGTCGATCGCGGCGCGGACGCTCTTGCCCGCGCGCAGCTCCTCGCGCACCCGCTCGAAGATCAGCACGTTCGAGTCGACGCCCATCCCGATCGTCAGGATGAGCCCGGCGATCCCCGGCAGCGTCCACGTCGCCTCGAGCAGCATCATGATCGCGACGAGCATCAGGAGGTTCAGCCCCAGCACGACGTCGGCGATCAAGCCCGCAAAGCGATAATAGACGAGCATAAAGAGCAGCACGAGCGCCCCGGCCACGATCGAGGCGAGCACCCCCCTTCGGATCGAGTCGCGACCGAGCGACGGCCCGATGCTCTCCTCCAAGATGGCCTTGAGGCGCACGGGCAGGTTGCCCGAGCGCAGCACGATCGCCAGCTGGGTCGCCTCCTCCAAGCTCTGCAGGTTGGTGATCTCGGTCCCCTGGCGGATGGCCCGCCACCCCTGGCTCCGGGCCGTGGCCACGAGCGAGGGGGCGATCACGGGGGCGCTCTGGACCACCCCGTCGAGGAGGATCGCGATCTGGTCGTTCTCCTTGAGGGTGCCCTCTCGGAGGAGCTGGGCGAAGCGCTTGGCCCCCTCCTCCGTGAACGTCAGCACCACCACGAACGGCCCCCGCGAGACGTCCGGGGAGGGCTGGGCGCGCGCGTCGACGATCTCGTTGCCGGTGAGGAAGGGCTCGGCGGCCACCAGGTAGGGCACCCCGTCGCGGTCGTAGACGACCTCCTCGAACGGCCCCGGGACCAGCTCCTCGTCGGGGGAGCCCACCCGGTTCACCTTGCGGAACTCGAGGTACCCCCGCCGCTCGATGAGGTTGCGCACGACCTCGGGGCGGGTGCAGGGCTCCGGCGGCGCGGGGCAGGGGATCTCCACCCAGATGCGGTCCTCGCCCGCCTTCGAGACGAACGTCTCGGCCAGGCCCGACTCGTTCACCCGCAGGCGGATGATCTCCACGGCCTCGTCGATGGCCCGCGCCCGCTCGTCGGGGGGGAGCTTCTGGAGGTCCTCAGGGTTGGCCTGCAGGAGCAGCATGACGCCCCCCCGCAGGTCCAGCCCCAAGATGGGCTCCTCCAACGCGACGACGGCGATCGAGCCCACCAGGGCGGCCAAGATCAGCGCCGCCCGCAGCCACGTCACCCGCGACCCCCTCATGACGGCCGCTCCTTCTCCACGATGCTGTCCTTCACGAGCTTCAGCGTCACGCCGTCCTCCACCTCCAGCCAGACGCGATCCTTGTCGACCTTCTTGATCGTCCCGCAGATCCCCCCGATGGTGATCACCTTGTCGCCGCGCTTGAGGCTGGCCAGCAGCTCCTGGTGCTGTCGCCGTCGGCGGCGCTCCGGGCGGATCAGGAAGAAGTAAAAAATCCCGAAGAAGAGGACCATCATCAGCACCAGGGAGAGGAGGTCCGCGGTGCCCCCGCCCGCGGGCGCGGGCGGGGCGGGCTCCTGCGCCCCCAGGCCGCTCCCCTCGCCTTCGACGCCTACGGCCCAAAGGCCGAGGAAAGCGAGCCCAAGCGAAGCCTCAAGGCGTCCGGCTCGGATCCCGATCATGGCGACGACGCAAAGGCCCTCCGAACTCGGGGGATGGCCCATTATACTCCGCGGCCTCGGGGCCGCCAACTCACGCGACCTTGGAGGTCACGATCCCCTGCTGTTTTTGATATTTGCCCTTGCGGTCGGCGTAGGAGACCTCGCAGCCCTCGGGGCACTCTAAAAAGATCATCTGAGCAATCCCCTCGTTGGCGTAGATCTTGGCGGGCAGCGGGGAGGTGTTCGAGATCTCGATGACGAGCTGGCCCTCCCACTCGGGCTCGGCGGGGGTGATGTTCACGATGATCCCGCAGCGGGCGTACGTCGAGTTGTGCACGATGAAATCGTTGGCGAGGAAGTTGTGCCCCTCCGGGACCGTGAGGTCGTAGACGCGCCGGTAGCCCGCAGGCTCGACGCTCACGACGGTGTCCCAGACGACGTCGGCTTCGACCCGGGCGGTCCACTCGGGGTCACACACGGCTTGGGCCACCCGCCGCGCGAGGGTGTACGGCAACGACTGCTTCGGGCGGCTGCGAATTCCGAGGGCGTTCAGCGAGAGTCCATGGGCGTGGACGACGTGGCGCATCCGCGCCCAGGCCTCCCGGGGCAGCGTGTCAAAGTTCGACTTCCGGCGGGAGCCCAAGCGCGGGAGCAGCGCCTCCAGGCGCCGTTGCTTCCGCGTCCCCGGCAGGAAGCCGATCTCCTCGGCGAAGCGCCGGATCATGTCCCGATCCGTGATCTGCACGCGATACGCGCGCTTTCCGTTCGGGAGGGGCTTGGAGCGGAGGAGCGCGAAGATCCCGAACCGCAGCAGGAGGTGGCGCACGTCGAGGGCCAGGCGCCGGGAGATCGTGCTGTACTCCAGCACGACGCCCTCGCCCCCCGACGACTCGTAGAGGGAGCCGTCGCCGGAGAAGAGCGCCCGCAGGAACGCCGCCACGCTCGCCCTCTGTGCGCGGAAGACGACCGAGGGGACAGCCTTCTCCGCGGAGCGGACGGCGCAGCCGAGGCGCTCGAGCCACGCGGCCACGCGGTTGCGAGCCATCCGACCGCCGCGCCCCCGGCGGTTGACGAGCAAGTAGCGATAGGGCGCCCGGGGCGAGGCGGAGGGCGCCAGCTCGACGCCGAGCGCGCGGGCCGCCTCCCGGGCCGCCTCAGCCACCGCGGGGTCCGCCGTCGTGAGGACAGGGCTGCTCCCCGGCGTGCGGCACTGGCCGTCGGCGAGCAGGAGCCCCAACAGCACCGCTTCGGGCTCCGGCCACGCCTCCCGCCCGAAGACGGGACAACAGCGGGCCACCGCGATCCGGTCCCCCGGCCTGAGCGCGTGCAGCGGCGTCCACCCCTCCCAGGTGCGGAAGGGATGATAGGCCGTCGCCTGGATGGTCAGCCCCGCCCGCGTCGTCAGCCGGAACACGGGCTGGACCCCGTTGTCGTGGTGCGCGCTCACCTCCGCCGGGCCGAGCTTCCAGCCCTTCTCCAAGGCGACTGTGCGCCCCACCCGCCGGGCGACGAAGTCCCGAACGGGCAGGTAGTCCCCCGTCTCGGCGTCCACGACGCGCGTGTCGCCCGTGACGCACTTGCCCACGCACAACGCCAAAACGTTCCGCGGGATGCGGAAGTACTCCACGGAGCGGCCCAGCGCGAAGGAGTTTGGCGGGATGATGCAGAACGGCCCCTTGTGGTCGACGAACGAGCCCTCGTCGAAGTTCTTCGGGTCGACGACGATGGGCCGCCCCTCGGCGATGAGCCGGGTGTTCACGCTGGTGAAGATCTTGAACTCGTCGGCCACCCGGATGTCGTAGCCGTAGCTGGAGAGCCCGTAGGAGATCACGCCCTTGCTGACCTGCTCCTCGACAAACGGCTCGATCATCCTGTGCTTGAGGGCCATCTCCCGGATCCAGCGGTCGTTCTTGAGCATCGCGTCCCGCCCCCTTTGCCCTTCCGTCTTCCTTCCGTCTCCGTCTCCGTTTCCGTCCCGTCCCGTCGCGCCGTCGCGTCGTCAGTCGAGCAGCAAGGTCCCCAGCCCCAGCAGGAAGAGGAACCCGCAGATGTCCGTCACGGTCGTGAGGAAGATCGTCGAGGCCAGGGCGGGGTCGAGCCCCAGGGCGCGCAGCCCCAGCGGGATGACCGCCCCGAAGACCCCGGCCATGATCAAGTTGAAGAGCATGGCCAGCGCGGCCACCACCCCCAGCATCGGATCGCCGTTCCAGGCGTAGGCCGCCAGCGCGACGATCCCCCCGATGATGAGCCCGTGGACGGCCCCCAGCACGACCTCCTTGAGCACGACGCGCCCGCCGTCGCCGGGCTTGAGCTCCCCCAGCGCGATCGCCCGCACCACCACCGTGACGGTCTGGGAGCCGGTGTTCCCGCCCTGTCCGGCGATGATGGGCATCAGGACGGCCAAGGCCGTGACTTTGGCGATCGTCCCCTCGAAGAGGGCGACCACGGCGGCCGCGGCGAAGGCCGTGATTAAATTGATCAAGAGCCAGGGGAGGCGGCGCCGGAGCGACGCGTACCAGGGGTCGAGCGCCTTGTCCTCGGGGGCCACGCCCACGAGCCGCTGCATGTCCTCCGTCTCCTCCTCGCGGATCGTGTCGATCACGTCGTCGAACGTCACGATCCCCAGCAGCCGCCCGTCGCGGTCGACGACGGGGAGCGCCAGATAGTGGTACTTGTCGAAGATCCGGGCGACCTCCTCGGCGTCCAGGTCGACGGGGACGGTCACCACGTCCCGGTACATGATGTCGCGGATGGGCGTCTTGGGGTCGCTCAGGATGAGGTCCCGCATCGAGAGGACGCCCAGCAGCTTCCCGTCGCGGTCGACGACGTAGGCGTAGTAGAGCACCTCGGCCTCGTCGGCGAGGCGGCGCAGCTCTTGGATGGCCTCCTCCACGGTGAGGTGCTCGGGGAGGGCGACGACGTCCGGCGACATCAGCCCCCCGGCGGTGTCGGGCGGGTACTGCCGCAGGCGGCGGAGGAGCTCGGCCTCCTTGGGGGCCGTCCGCTGGAGGAGGCGGAGCAGCTCGGCGCGCTTCCCCTCGGGCAGCGCCTCGAGGACGTCGACGGCGTTGTCCGGCCACATCTCCTCCAGCAGGTCCGCGGCCTCGGCCCCCTTGAGGCGCGCCAGCAGCTCCGAGGCCCGCTCGGGCTCGAGGTGATCGAGCACCTCGCCCGCCACGGCCCGGGGGAGGGCCTCTAGAGTTTTTATGGCCTCCTCGTCGCTTTGGCCCTCGATCCGCTCGGTGAGGCGCACGACCTCGGGCTCGTGGGTCTCGTGCTCCTTGGGGGGGCGCGGGCGCTTCCGCGCGCGGGTCATCCGGAAAGCTCCTCCAGGTCCCTTGCCTTGCAAAGTCGGGTCCGCCTATTTTAAACTCTCGCCGGGAGGGATCAAGGACGATGGCGGGCCACTCGAAGTGGGCCAACATCAAGTACCGCAAGGAGCGCCAGGACCAGCTGCGGGGGAAGCTGTTCAGCAAGCTGACCCGCGAGATCATCGTCGCGGCGCGGCTGGGCGACCCCGACCCCGAGAAGAACCCCCGGCTGGCCGACGCCATCGAGCGGGCCAAGGCCGCCAACATGCCCAAGGAGAACATCGAGCGGGCCCTCAAGCGGGCCACGGGGGAGCTGCCCGGCCAGCAGTTCGAGGAGATGATCTACGAGGGCTACGGGCCGTTCGGGGTGGCCGTCATGGTGCGGGTGGTCACGGACAACCGCAACCGGGCCGTGGCCCAGATCCGCAAGGTCTTCGAGGAGTTCGGCGGCAACCTCGGCGGCTCGGTCGACTGGCTCTTCGAGCGCCGCGGCGTGGTCACGATCAAGGCCCGGCCCGATCAAGATCTGGACGAGCTGCTGATGCAGGCCATCGACCTCGGGGCGGAAGATCTGGAGCAGAAGGACGGCGAGGTCGAGATCTATTGCCCGCCGGAGGCCCTGCGGGCCGTCAAGGAGGGGCTCGAGCGCCAGGGCGTGCGGGTGGAGCGGGCCGAGGTCACCTTCGTGCCCAAGCAGACCGTCGCGCTCCAAGGCCCGGAGGCCGTCAAGATCCTCAAGTTCATGGACGCGCTCGACGACCTCGACGACGTCCAGGAGGTCTACGCCAACTTCGACGTCCCCGAGGACGTCATGGCCCAAGTCAGCAGCTGAAGGAGGCCCCATGCGGCGACGCCCACGGCCCCAGAGATTCGCGCTGTGCGCGCTCGCTTTTGCGTTGTTGAGCGTTTCGATGGCTGGGCCGACGGCGCACGCGGCCCAGCCCCGGCCGCCGATCCCGGCCCCGGCGCTCGAGGCGGGCTTCAAGGTGCCGCTGGCCGGGCTCGTCACGCTGTCGCTCGGGGAGGGGGTCCGCCTCGAGGCGGCCGCGGCGGCGCCGGGCTTCACCGCGCCCCTGGTGGACGTCGAGGGGCGCCTGGCCGCCAAGCTCTACCCTCCGATGGAGCTGGCCGTGGGCGATCTGCCCGTCCGGCCCTTTTGGGGCGCGGGCGTCGTGCTGCTGCGGGCCGTGGGCGAGTGGGTCCCCGGCCTCGCGCTGCTCGTGGGCGCGGAAGCCCCGGCCCCCGGCCTCGAGCTGCCGCTCACCCTCTTCCTCGAGGGGGGCGTGACGCTGCTGCAGGGCGAAGGGGTGGGCAAGCCCAAGCTCGAGCTGAGCGTCGGGGTGCGCTACGCGCTGCCCTTTGGAGCGCGATGACCCCCCGCGAGCGCGTGGAGGCCGCCGTCCAAGGCGAGAGGCCCGATCGCGTCCCGATCGCGCTCTGGCGCCACTTCCCCCGCGACGATCAGACGGCCGAGGGGCTGGCCCGCGCGACGGTCGAGTTCCAGCGGGCGTACCGCTGGGACCTGGTGAAGGTCACGCCCGCCTCGGGCTACCCCGCCGAGGCGTGGGGCGCGCGGCTCGAGCCCGCCGACAACCCCGAGGGCACCCGTACATATCTCCAAAGGCCCGTCCGACGGCCCGACGACTGGGCCGCGCTCCCCGAGCTGGACCCCGACGCGAACCCCGTGTTGAGCCGCGAGCTGCGCGCCCTCGCGCTCGTCCGTGAGGCGCTCCGGCGGGACGGCGACGACGCGCCCGTGCTCCAGACGGTCTTCAGCCCCCTCACGATCGCCAAGCAGCTCAGCGGGGAGCTTCTGCAGGAGCACCTCGAGGCGCACCCCGACGCCGTCCGCGGCGCCCTCGAGACGATCGCGAGGACGACGGCCCGCTTTGCCCGACGCTGCGTGGAAGCGGGCGCCGACGGGATCTTCTTCGCGACCCAGCTCGCGTCCCACGACGCGCTGAGCCTCGAGCGATACGAGGCGTTCGGCCTGCCGTTCGACCTGCGCGTGCTGGGGGCGATCCGCGAGCGGGGGGCGTGGCCCGTGGTGCTCCACCTCCACGGGACCCGCCCGATGTTCGAGCTGATCGAGCACTACGCGCCCTACGTCCACGTCGTGAACTGGCACGACCGCGAGACGCCGCCCTCGCTGGACGAGGCCCAAGCGCTCTTCCAGGGCGCGGTGCTGGGGGGCTTGCACCGCTCGCGCACGCTGCCCCACGGCTCCCCCGAGGCCGTCCGGCGCGAGGTCCTCGACGCCGTCGAGCGGACCCGGGGGCGGCGGCTGATCGTGGGGGCCGGGTGCGTGGCGCCCGTCACGACGCCGCCCGAGAACTTCAGGGCCGCCCGCGAGGCCGTCGAGCGGGCCGCGCGGCCGTTCCCGTAGCGGGGTGCGCCGCCGCTCAGCACGGCAGGCGCGGCGCCCGCTAACGACCCCTGCTGCCGCCCTCGCCGTGGAGGCCAGCGGCCGCCGGCACGTCTAGCCAGATCCGCAGCCGGGGGTGCAGCTGGAGCACCGAGGCGGGCACCTCGGGCGTCACGGGGCCTTGCAGGGCCCTCGCGACGATCCCCGCCTTGGCGTCCCCCGCGGCCAGCAGCCAAATCTCCCGAGCCCGCATGAGCGTCTTGGGCCCCAGCGTCAGCGCCCGCCCCGGCGGCTCCTGGT
>WFPR01000154.1 GCA_015487455.1 Candidatus Bipolaricaulota bacterium | reverse complement strand
GTTCAGCGCGGCGCTGAAGCGCTACGGGACGGTCGCCCCCGCCGCGCTGAACCGCCCGAGCGGCGTCCAGATCGCGCAGCTGGGCCTGGCGCGCTACGGTCAAGAGGGGCGCGACGAGCTGTACACGCTGGAGCCGCTATACCTGCAGCCGCCTCTGGTGTCCGAGCCTTCGACTCCAGCTCCAGTTCCGGCGCGGCCGCCCAGGCCGAAGCCCAAGGACGAAGCCAAAGTCAAACTCTAACGCAACGCCAAAGCGGGGGATCCAACGATGAACGTGCTCGTCTGCATCAAGCGCGTGCCGGACACCGGCGCCCGGTTCGAGCTCACGCCGGACGGCCGGGACATCGACACGCGCAACCTCGAGTTCACCATCAGCCCGCACGAGGAGTGCGCCGTCGAGGAGGCCATCCGCTTGATCGAGCGGCACGGAGGGGGGTCCACGGTGCTGACGTTGGGGCCGGAGGCGGCCACGGAGCAGCTCCGCGAGGCGCTGGCCAAGGGGATCGACCGGGGCGTGCTGCTCGAGACCGACGGGAGCGAGTGGGACCCCGTCGCCACGGCCCAGGCGATCGTCGAGGCCGTCAAGGGGCTGGAGGCCGCCCAGGGCGCGCCCTTCGACGTCCTGCTGTTCGGGAACGAGTCGGCCGACGCGGGCCACTACCAGACGGGGGTGCGGGTGGCCGACGCGCTGGGACGGCCCTGCGTCGCGGGCATCAAAGCCCTAGAAGTTGACGTTCAAGACGGGACGGCGACGGCCAAGCGCGAGATCCCCGGCGGCTGGGAGGTCTACAGGGTGCCGCTCCCGGCCGTCTTCACCGTGAAGGAGGGGATCAACGTCCCGCGCCACCCGTCGCTCCGGGGGATCATGACGGCCAAGAAGAAGGCGATCCAGAGGCTCCAGCCCCCGAAGCCCGAGATGCAGCTGGTCAAGACGCGGCTGCGCAAGCCGCCGGAGCGGACGGGCGAGTGCGAAATTTTAGGCGAGGGGGTCGAGGCCGTCCCCAAGATCGTCGAGAAGCTCAAGGAGCTCGGGGTGATCTGACATGAGCGCGGTTCTGGGCCTCGTCGAGCACGATCAGGGCAAGCTGAACGAGGCGTCGCTGGAGATGCTGACCCTGGCCCGCGGGGTCGCCCAGGCGCTGAACGCCCCCTTGGAGGCCGTGATCATCGGGGCCGAGGAGGCCCAAGCGCGGGCGCTCGCCGACGCCCTCCGGCCTTATGGCGTCGCCAAGGCGTATTGGGTGCGGCACGAGGCGCTGCGCGACTACGCCCCGCTGGCCTGGGCCAAGGGCGTCGCCCAGCTCGTTCAGCAAAGGCAGCCCAAGGCCGTGCTGGCCGCCGGGACGGACCGGGGCCACGAGCTGATCGCCCACGTCGGCGCGCAGCTCGGGGTGGTCGCGGCCACAAACTGCGTCGAAGTTCGAGCTCAGGCGAACGGCCCCTGGGCGCTCACCCGCCTGCGCTGGGGCGGGAGCCTCCTCGAGGACGCCGAGCTTAAGGGGGAGCCGAAGCTGCTCACTGTCGCGCCCCACGCCGTGGCGGCGGAGCCCGCCCCGAGCCCAGCCACCGAGGGCGTCGAGCTTGAACTTGAGCTTGAGGCGTTCACGCCCGAGCTGAGCGACTCCGATCTCGTGGTGCGGGTGGTCGAGCGCGTGCAGGCGGAGCGCAAGGGCGTCCCGCTCACGGAGGCCAAGGTCGTGGTCGGGGGCGGACGCGGGGTCGGGAGCGCCGAGGGCTTCAAGATGCTGGAGGAGCTGGCCGCGCTGCTGGGCGGGGCGGTCGGCTGCTCGCGGGTGGCCACCAACAACGGCTGGCGGCCCCACACCGACCAGATCGGCCAGACGGGCGTCCAGATCGCGCCCGACCTCTACATCGCCTGCGGGATCTCGGGCGCCATCCAGCACATGGTCGGGGTCAAGGGGGCCAAGCGCATCCTGGCCATCAACAAGGACCCCGAGGCGCCCATCTTCCAGCGGGCCGACTACGGGGTGATCGGCGACCTCCACGAGATCGTCCCCAAGCTCATCGAGGAGATCAAGAAGATCAAGGCGGGGCAAGCGGGGTGAGGGAGATGGCCGTGTGCGAGATCTGCGGGAAGAAGACGGACATCGGCAACAAGGTGAGCTTCGCGGGCAACCGCAACCGCAAGGTCCGGCGGCCCAATCTGCAGAAGGTGCGGGCCTACGTCGACGGCCGCCGAAGGACGATCACCGTGTGCACCAAGTGCCTCAAGGCGGGCAGGGTCGTCAAGGCCGTTTGAGCCGTTCAAGACCTCAAGGCCAAAAAAGGGCGAGGACACGTGAAAAGGGGGAGGCGAGGGATGAGCACCCGACGGAGACGGAGCGCGAGGCGCGCAGCGAAGGCGGTGTGGCTCCTGGCGGCGTTGGCGCTGGTGGGGTGGGGCTTGGCGGGCTGCGGCGGGCAGCAGACGGCCCAGCCGCCGACCTCCCCTGGCGAGCAGGCCCAAGAGCAGCCGGAGGAGGCGGCCGTAAGTCCGCCGTCCGCGGCCGAAGCGGCTGAAGCGGCCGAAGAAGAGATCGCCGAGCAGCCCGCGGAGGCGGCCCCGCCCGCTGAAGCGCCCGCTGGGGTGAACGAGGAGGAGGCCGCTGCTGAGGCGAAAGCCGAAGCCGAGGCTGAAGCGGCTGAAGAGGCTGAAGCGGTTGCGGCCGCGGCCGAGCTGCCCGCCACGGTCGTCAAGGCGGAGATGTTCCCGGCCAACGGCTACGTGGTCGTCGGCGGGACGGTCGACGTGCGCGTCTGGGTGAAGCCCACGGGGTCGGAGGACCCTGAGGTCACCGTGGAGCTCAAGCTCAACGGCGAGGTCGTCGCCTCCAAGGCCGTCGAGCTGGAGCCGGGTGAGACGAAGCCCTTAACCTTCCAGGTCCCCGTCGAGCTGGCCGGGCCTCATCTCATCGAAGTGCTCGACTGGAAGGCGGGGGTGACGGCCGTCGAGCCCGCGATCGACCCGAGCGTGCGGCCGGGCGAGGTGCCCCCCGACGCCCAGGTCCTCGACGAGAGCTACGGGCTGGTCGAGCTGGGCATCCCCGGCGGGCGGTTCATCGACTCGAGCTTCGAGCCCCCCAAGACGTTCAACCCCTACGCCGCCCAGGAGACCAGCTCCACGGTGGTGATCTTCCGGCTCCAGGCGGGCCTCGTGGACCAAAACCCGATGGACTACCAGCCGATGCCGGGGCTGGCCCGCAGCTGGGAGATCTCCGAGGACGGGCTCGAGATCACGTTCTACCTCCGCCGGGGCGTGAAGTTCTCCGACGGGCAGCCGTTCACGGCCGACGACGTGATCTTCACCGTCAACGACATCATCCTCAACTGCGACGTCTCGAACAACTATCGGGACTCGTTCTTCGTGCAGGGGAAGCCCATCCGATACGTCAAGGTCGACGACTACACCGTCAAGGCGATCCTCCCGGCCGTCTACCGGCCGTTCTTCAACAGCGTGGCCTCGCAGTTCCCCGTGCTGCCGAAGCACGTGCTCGAGGACAGGGTCGCCCGCACCGCGCCGGGGGCGTGGCGGCACTACAGCCGCTCGCGCTGTGCCTTCGTCGACAACCAAGACGCCATCGAGGCGGCCTTGGCGCGGGGCGTGCGGGCGGCGAACCCCGAGCTGGGCGACGAGGAAGTGCAAGAGCGCGTCCAAGCGCTGCTGAAAGAGGCCAAAGATGCCTTCCAAGCGCTCGACGACGCGCTCACGGCTGAAGACGCGGAGGGGGCCAAGGGCGCGGCCCTCCAGCTCGCCACGACGCTCAAGAAGCTCCTCGACGCGCTCCCCTCCGGGCCCGACGCCCAGGAGGCCCGCGCCGCCCTCCAGCAGGCGGTCGACGAGCTGCAGGGCATCGAGGCGCCGATCGAGGCCGGGGAGTGGGGGGTGCGGCCCGGCACGTTCATGGACACCTGGACGACGGCCGCCGACCCGGAGGAGATCGTCGGGCTGGGGCCGTTCGTGCTGGTCCGCTACGACGTCGAGCAGCAGGTGATCCTGAAGCGCAACCCCTACTACTGGCGCGTCGACACGAACGGCGTCCAGCTGCCCTACCTCGAGGAGTACGTCTTCCTGATCGTCAAGGACCGCAACACGGAGTTCGCAAAGTTTAGAACGGGCGAGATCGACGTCTACGCGCCGCGGCCCCAGGACTGGCCCCAGATCAAGAGGGAGGCCGAGGCCAAGGGCTGGCTGCCCATCCTAGGTGGCCCCGTGTTCGGGACGACCTGGGTGGCCATCAACCAAGATGTCGGCGAGCGGGGCTTCCCCGACGACCCGATGAAGCTCGCCCTTCAGACGGTCTTCCGCGAGGTGAAGTTCCGGCAGGCGCTGGCGTTCGCCATCGACAAGCCGTCGATCATCGACAACATCTACTACGGGCTGGCCGTGCCGCAGTGGAGCCCGATCAGCATCCCCTCGCCCTTCTACGACGACGAGCACGGCCCCGACTACGACCCCTACGCCTACGACCCCGAGACGGCCAAGCGGCTGTTGGACGAGCTCGAGCTTGTGGACGTCGACGGGGACGGCGTGCGCGAGATCACGGACGCGTTCCTGAAGGCCCGCGGCTGGACGGACGAACAGCTCCAGCGGCTCCCGCCCGAGGCCGAGCGCGATCTCGAGTTCGTGCTCTCGACGAACGAGGGCAACGAGGTGCGGGAGCAGCTCTGCGAGGCGCTGGTCTCTGACTGGGCCGCGATCGGGGTGCGCGCGAACTACAAGCCCAAGGACTTCAACGCGCTCGTGAGCGACCTCTTGGGCAGCAAGTACGAGGCCGTGTTGCTGGGCCTTACGGGCGACGTCGAGCCCCATGCGCCCAACGTCTGGAAGACCAAGGGGCACCTCCACTTCTGGCGCTACTCCGCCGCCGAGAACCCACCCGAGTGGGAGAAGCGCCTTGAACAGCTCGTCGACCTGGGCGTCTCCACCTACGACTTCGAGGAGGCCAAGCGCTACTACGTCGAGCTGCAGCACCTCGTCCGCGACAACGTGCCCCTGATCTATCTGGTGAACCAGCGCTTCCTCTACGTCACGCTCGAGACGCTGGGGAACGCCCAGGTCTTCAAGCCCAACTTCGGCGCGCCCCAGGTCGCCTACCTGCTCTGGTGGAAGGACGAGGCGCGGCGGCTGGAGACGTTGTCCGAGCCCGGGTCGGGCCGCGGCGGGTGAGCGAACGGGAGCGAGGCGGGGATGCTCGGCTACGTCGTGCGTCGGACGCTCTACATGATCCCGACGCTGATCGCCGTGAGCTTCGTCTCGTTCCTCATGGTGCTGCTCTACGAGCGCTTCACGGGCACCTACGTCGACCAGTTCCGCTTCAACCCGACGATCACGGAGGAGACGATCGAGCGGCTGGAGCGCAGCCTGGGGCTCGACCTCCCCTGGTGGCAGCGCTACCTCAAGTGGGTGGCGGGGATCTGCTGCTGGACCGACGCTCTCGACCCCAAGACGGGCGAGCGCTGGCGGGTCTGGTCGGTGCGGCCCGTCGAGCTGCCGCTCCTGGGGCTCACGGTCCCGCTGCCCGTCTGGCGGCCGTACTTCGGGGAGTCGTTCCAATATCAGCGCACCGTCTCGGACCTCCTGGCCCAGTACCTGCCCTACACGCTGCTCATGACGGTCCCCGTGTTCGTGTTCATCTGGCTGGTCGCGATCCCCATCGGGATCTACTCCGCCACGCACCAGTACTCCGTCGGGGACCACGTGTTGACGTTCCTCGGGTTTTTGGGGCTGAGCATCCCGAACTTCTTCCTGGCGCTGATCGTCGTCTACCTGCTGGCGGGGCCCTTGGACGTCGGCCAGTATTGCTGGGACCGGCCGGACGTCGGGCGCTACTGCCTGGGCGTCGGGGGGCTCTTCTACCAGAAGTACATCGCCGTCGGGGGCGTGTGGCCCTGGCAGTGGACCTGGGGCAAGTTTTTGGACTACCTGTGGCATTTGTGGCCCGTGGTGCTGGTGCTGGGGACGAGCGCGCTGGCCGGGCTCATCCGGGTCATGCGCGGCCAGCTCCTCGACATCCTGGGCTCGCCGTACATCCAGACGGCGCGGGCCAAGGGGCTGAGCGATCGGGTCGTGATCTGGAAGCACGCCGTCCGCAACGCCGTCAACCCCATGATCTCGATCTTCGGCCAGTTCCTGCCGTTCCTGATCTCGGGCGCGCTGGTCACGGCCATCGTGCTCAACATCCCGACCGTCGAGCTGCTGTACTACCAGTCGCTGCTCAACAAGGACGAGTACCTGATCCTCACGACGTTGACGTTCTTCGCCGTGATGTTGCTCCTGGGCAACCTCCTGGCGGACATCCTGCTCGCGCTGGTCGACCCGAGAATCCGCTATGATTAACCCATAACCCAAACCCACGAGAACCCACGAGGCGATGATGGAGCGCTTACGACGGACGACGGCCGCCCGGACCGCCGGGACCCGAGAGCGGGAGCCCGAAAGCCCGCCCCCGCCTCCATCTCCATCCCCATCGCCATCGCCATCGCCGGGGCCGGAGCCAGAG
>WFPR01000153.1 GCA_015487455.1 Candidatus Bipolaricaulota bacterium | reverse complement strand
CCATGGCCTCCGGCCCGATGCCCTTCCGCATCGCGCTGGGGGGAACAAGCCCGGTTTGGCCCCTGCTCGTCCCCCTGCTCGCCTCCTGGGTTTCGGCCCTCTTCCCGGCCTGGCGCGCGTTCCGTCTCCAACCCGTGGACGCCTTGCGCTACGTATAAACGAAGGGAAAGGAGGAGAACCCATGCGGAATGGGTCTAGAAACGGCCGGAGAGCGGCGATCGGGTTTGGCCTGGGGTGGGCGTTGGCGCTCATCGGCCTTTTCGGACTTGAGCTCGGGCTTGGGAGAGCCGTCCCCGATCCGGAGCGGCTTCTTGAGGTGGCCGATAAGGCCCGTTTCCTCGAAGCCGAATCCTATGAGCTCCGCGTCGAAGCGACCCGACCCCCCCTCTCCCCGGGGGAGGAAGGGGCGGAGGAGGCCCTCCTGCGTGTGCTCAGCAAGCGCTTTCCGGAGGGATTCCGGACCCGTCTGGAAATCCTTGCGCCCGAGGCCCTGGCGGGGACGGTCTGGCTCGTCGTGGGGGAGGACGTCTTCTTCTGGAAGCCGGGGTTGGAGCAGCCGCTGCGGTTCGGCGGGCAGCAGAAGCTCTTTGGGGACGTCTCGGTGATCGAGGCCGCCCGGCTCGAGCTTTTCGGGAACTATCGGGTGCTCAGGCAAGAGGAGGCCCCGGAGGGCCTGCGGCTCGAGCTGGAGGCTCGACGCTCCGAGCTCGTTTACCCCTTCATCACCCTGTGGCTCACCCCGGACGGCGAGCCGTGGAGTCTCCTCTTAAAGTCCTTGAGCGGGGAGCCCCTCAAACGGCTGGTGTACCTTCAATACGGAGACGTTCAAGGGGACCGACTGGCCACGGAGTTCACCGTAGAAGACCTGCTCTTTAAGGGGTCTCAGACTCACATCCGCATCACGGAGACCCTTCTGCGGCCGCTGGGCGATGAGCTCTTCGATCCTCAATCCCTTGGAGAGGGCATTTGATGACCCTTTCCCATCCGTCCGAACACGCGACGGAGAAAGCGTCGCGAAAGAAGAGAACAACGAGGGACGGCGGGGTCCAGCGGCGCTCAGCCGATGAGCGCTGGCCTCGCCGTCCCGACGGCTCTACCTTCTACGACTTACGCGTTACGCGCGTCACGCCGCTCATGGGGGCTTCAAGGCGTCCCCCTGAGGGCGCGCGACGGCGTCACTTCCTGCTGTCCTTCTTCTCCTCGCGCTCCACGTACTCCATGATCGCCTGGACGACCAAGTAGTTGATCGAGCGGTCGCGCTTCTTGGCCAGCTTGCTCAGCCGCTCGATCAGGCGCAGCTGGCGCTTGTCCTGCGGGATGTAAATGCTGAGCTTGTCCGTCGTCATGGGACCCACCTCCGATTTCCGTTGGGGGTTTGTATGCCGCCAGGATTTTACGCCGTCGGGGAATCGGAGTCAAGCGCTTGAACTCCCCGGAGATGGGAGAGGAGTCGGTCGATCCCATCCAGATAGCTTTGAACGCCCTTTCCGTGGATCTGGGCGAGGCAGACCGGGGCGAGGACCGAGACGCGCCGGAAGGGCTCCCGCTCCTGGACGTTGGAGAGGTGCACCTCGACGGCGGGCAGCCCGATCGCCTCGATCGCGTCCCGCAGCGCGTAGCTGTAGTGGGCGAGGGCCCCCGGGTTGATCACCAGCCCGTCGACCCGACGCCGCGCCTCGTGGAGGCGGTCGAGGATCGCCCCCTCGTGGTTCGACTGAAAGAACTCGACGGCCACCCCCCGCGCCTCCGCGTGGCGCTGAATTTGAGCGTTCAGCTCCTCCAGCGTCTGGGAGCCGTAGACGTCAGGGCTCCGCTCCCCCAGGAGGTTCAGGTTCGGCCCGTGGACGACGAGCACGGTTGTCTTGCGCTTGGGCGTCATGGTCGCGCAGGAAGCGCAGCGCTTGTAAGATCTCGACCTCCTCGACCTCGGCCAGCTCGGCCCGGCCGATCCCCTCGAGCAGCACCAGGCGCAGCCCCCCTCGCCGGGCCTTCTTGTCGCGACGAATGTACTCCAAAAGCTCCTCGTTCGCAAGATCTTCGGGGAGACTCGGCTTGGGCACCCGAGCGAGCAGCCGAACGACCCGCTCGAACGCCTCCGGGGAGAGGCGCCCGCGCGCCCGGGCGATCCACGCCTCGGCGAGCAGCCCCCAGGCCACCGCCTCCCCGTGGGTGAGCGCCCGGTAGCCCGTGGCGGCCTCCAGGGCGTGGCCCACGGTGTGCCCCAGGTTGAGCAGCGCCCGCAGCCCCGTCGCCTCCCGCTCGTCCCGGGCCACGATCTCCGCCTTGATCGCCACCGACCGCGCGATCACGGCCTCCAGCGCGCTTACATCCTCGAGGCGGGCGAGCGCCTCCAGCTCCCGCTCGAAGCGCTCGAAGAGCGCCTCATCCCGGATGAGCCCGTGCTTGATCGCCTCCACGAGCCCCGACCAGCGCTCCCGCTCGGGGAGCGTGCGCAGCGTCTCGGGGTCGATCAGCACGAACTCCGGCTGGTGGAACGCCCCGATCAAGTTCTTCCCCAGGCGGTGGTTGACCCCCGTCTTGCCGCCCACCGAGGCGTCGACCTGGGCCAGCAGCGTCGTCGGGACAACGACCCAGCGGACGCCCCGCAGGTACGTCGCGGCCACGAAGCCCGCTAAGTCGATCACGACGCCGCCGCCCAGGGCCACGATCACCGCTTCCCGATCAAACCGTCCCCAGATGAGGCGGGTGTACAGGCGATCGGCCCACTCCAGCGACTTGCTCGACTCCCCCGCCGGGACGGGGACGACCTGGGCGTCGACGCCCCGCGCCTTCAGCGCCTGGAGCGCCCGGCGGGCGTGCAGCTTCTCCACGGTGCGGTCGGTGACGATCGCGGCCCGCGCGCCCGCCACGTGCCGCGTGTACAGCTCGCCCAGGCGCTCGAGCCCCCCCGCCTCGACGTGGACGGGGTAGCGCCGGGCCGGTGCGGGCGGCAGCTCCACCCAGATCTCGCTCATCGCGTGCCGTTCGTGCTCGTCAAGGCGGAAGCCACCCTCGGCGGCGCAGCTCCCTCAGGATGGAGCGGAGGGCGGCCTCGGGCGGCCCCTCGTTCTCCACGACCAAGTCGGCCTGCTGGAGGTAGTAGGGCTCGCGGGCGGCCAGCAGCCGACGCAGCAGCGCGAGGCGCTCCTCGACGTCGACGGCGCTGATGAGCGGCCGGGCGGGGTGCTCCGGCAGGCGGGCCAGGATCGTCTCCGGGCGCACCTTCAGGTAGATCGAGCGCCCCGTGGCTTTAAGAACTCGACGGTTCGCCTCGCGGAGGACCGCGCCGCCGCCCAGGGCGACCACCGCCCCGCCCAGGCGGCTGGCCTCCAGCACGCACCGCGCCTCGACCTCCCGGAAGTACGCCTCGCCCTCCTCCTCGAAGATCTGAGGGATCGTCCGGCCCTCGCGCAGCTCGACCAGCTCGTCGGTGTCGAGGAAGGGGCGCTCCAGCGCCTGGGCGAGGAGCCGCCCCAGCGTCGTCTTCCCCGAGCCCATCATCCCGATCAAGTAGAGATTTGAACGCTCCGGTGGCCTCCGCGCCGCCATCTCCGCCCTTAGCTCGCGGTCTCAGCCCGGCGACGCCCGGCGCGCCGGGCCGGGAGGAGCTCCAGGGCCTCCTCGCCGCGCCCGGCGAGCACCACCACGACCAGGCCGCCCCGGCCCAGGGCGCGGGCCCGCTCCACGGCGGCGTGGAGCGCGTACGCGGCCTCCGGGGCGGGTAGGAGGCCCTCCAGCTCGGCCAGCCTGTAGAACGCCTCCACGGCCCGCTCGTCCGCGACGGCGGCGCACTCGAGGCGCCCCCGCTCGCGGTAGAACGCCAGCTCCGGCGCGGCGGCGGGGTAGCTCAGCCCCGGCGCCAGCGCCGCCGTCCGGGCCCGCGCCCGCGCCCGGTCCCCCCCGCCCTCGTCCTGCAG
>WFPR01000152.1 GCA_015487455.1 Candidatus Bipolaricaulota bacterium | reverse complement strand
TCTCCGTGCCCTCCGCTCCGCCGAGGGAGAGGCGGCCGCTCCCAGCGCAGACCAGGGGACCCTCGGCGGAGCGGAGGGCACGGAGACGGGGACCGGCGCGGTCATCACGGAGGGCGAGGAGCGGGTGCGCAGCCTGGAGCTGACCCTCAAGCTCCCCTGGAACCGGATTTCGGACTTCCTGCGCGGCGTCCTGTTCCCATTGCAACAAGAGGGAGCGGAGATCGAGCTACGGGTGCAGCTCAAGGCCCAGTCTAAGAGTGGCATCTCCAAGGCCACGCTGGAGCGCACGGTGCGGGAGACGCTCGGCCAGCTCGGCGCCGAGATCGAGGAGGAACGGGAACACACGGCTTGACCATGAGGTCAGCTGGGGGCCTCGACACGGGGACGATGCCCTTGCGCTGGCCGGGCTCGTCCCCTAAGCTTAGGCCATCCCGCTGAATAAGACGGTCACGGAGGAACGGCCCTCATGAAGCTCCAGCCGCCCCGGGGGATGCGGGACTTCCCGCCCGAGGAGAAGCTGCTCCGGGACGAGGTCATCGCGCTGCTGAAGGACGTGTTCGAGCGCTACGGCTTCAGCCCCCTGGAGACGCCCGTCGTCGAGCGCTGGGAGGTGTTGGCGGCCAAGTACGCGGGCGGCGAGGAGATCTTAAAGGAGACGTTCCGCCTCAAGGATCGGGGCGGGCGGGAGCTGGCGCTCCGCTACGAGCTCACCACGCCGTTGGCCCGCTTCATCGGGATGCACCCCACGATCAAGCGCCCGTTCAAGCGCTATCAGATCGGGCCCGTCTTCCGCGACGGCCCGATCAAGACGGGTCGCTATCGCGAATTCTATCAGTGCGACGTGGACACCGTCGGGGTGCACTCGCCGCTGGCCGACGCGGAGTTCGTGCTGTTGGCGCTCGACGTCTTCGACCGCCTGGGGTTTCAGATTGAGATTCGGGTGAACCATCGCCAGCTGCTCAAGGACCTGGCCACGGTGGCGGGCGTCCCGCCCGAGCTGCAGGACACGGCCATCCTCACCGTCGACAAGCTCGAGAAGATCGGCCGCGAGGGCGTCCGGCAGGAGCTTATCGAGAAGGGCGTCGCGCCCGAGAGCGCCGACCGCTGGCTCGACATCTTAAGCGTCGAGGGCTCCACCCCCGAGGCGCTAGAAGCGATCCGACGGGAGGTCCCCGAGAGCGAGGGGATTCGCGAGCTGCTGGCGATGTTCGAGCACCTGCCGGGGCGCCCCGAGGTGCGTTTCGTGCCCTCGCTGGCCCGGGGGCTCGCGTACTACACGGGCGTCATCTACGAGGTGTACAGCGTGGACCCGCCCTTCGACTCGTCCGTCGCGGCGGGGGGCCGCTGGGACGACCTCATCGGGAACTTCTTGGGCGGGCGCGAGAAGTACCCCGCCGTCGGGCTCTCGTTCGGGCTCGAGCCCATTACGGAGCTGCTCAAGGGGCGCCGCGATCAGGAGGGGACGCCCAGGCGGAGGAGCGTGACGCGCGTCTACGTCGCGCCGATCGCGCTGCAGAAGGAGGCCCTCAAGGTCGCCCAGACGCTGCGGGCCGCGGGCATCCCCACGGATCTGGACCTGGCGGGCAAGGGGATCAGCGAGAACCTGCGCTACGCCAACGCCTACGGGATCCCCTACGTGCTCATCTTGGGGCCGGAGGAGCACCGGCAGGGCAAGGTGAAGCTGCGGGACATGCAAACGGGGGAGGAAGAGCTCCTCACCCTGGACGAGGCGGTCGAGCGGCTCACGTAGATCCGGTCCCGCCCGCTCCCTTCTGTTTTTGTCCCGTTGGGCGATGGAAGCTATACTCCTCGTGGGAGAAGAACCCAGAGTCGAAGAGGGTGAGGAGTGCCGTGTGGGGTCGGATCGTGACCGCCGTCGAGCGAGCGGAGGAGTGGCTGTGGAAGCGGTTTCCCTCGAGATCGTGGGAGGAGCGGGTTCCGGATCACAAAGGGGCTCCGCTCACCCGGGAGGAGAAAGCGCTCGTTAGCGCGGTCTTGGTTTATCCCTTCCTCCTCCTCGGGCTCGGCGTGGGCCTCACCCTGCTGCTGGAGCTTCCTGCCCTTTACCCCCTGAAGGGGGCGATTTCCGCCGGGATCTCGTGGGGGCTCATCGTCACCGGAACCGCCTATGGGGTGTGGACCCTTCTCTACCCGCATCATCGGATCGATCCCAAGATGGACGTACCCGCGGTCGTCCTGGGCTGGCTCGTAGGCACCCTCTGGATCTGGATGGGGGCCCTTCGTCTGCCCGGATACGGGGTAGGGATCGGGATTCCGCTGAGCGGGCTGCTGCTCTTGCTCTTCCTGGCCAAGCGGAGCTTGAGGAGGCGGCGCGGGCACGCGGCGGGACGAGGGGGGTCCCTCCCGTCGGGCCTCTAGCTCGGCTCAGATTTCCCCACACCCGTCGTCATCGGGCCGGTCCGTGGCGAACTCGGCCCACACGGGAACGTGATCCGACAC
>WFPR01000151.1 GCA_015487455.1 Candidatus Bipolaricaulota bacterium | reverse complement strand
GCCCTCCCTCCCTAACCGTGAGGACGTCGAGGCCCTCTCTCGCGGGGCCTAGCCCACGATCCGCTGCTTGGCCCTCTCCCAGTCGGTCAGGAACTGCTTGAGCCCCAGGTCCGTCAAGGGATGCTCGAAGAGCTTCTTTAGGACGGCAAAGGGCATCGTGGCGATGTCCGAGCCCGCCAGCGCCGCCTCGACGACGTGGCGCGGGTGCCGGACGCTGGCCGTGATGATCTCCGTCCCGATGCCGTAGTTGTCGAAGATCTGGACGATCTGGGAGACGAGCTCCATCCCGTCGCCGCTGCGGTCGTCGATCCGCCCGACGAAGGGCGAGACGAACGCGGCCCCGGCCTTGGCCGCCAGCAGCGCCTGCGAGGGGCTGAAGATGAGCGTCGCGTTCACGGCGATCCCCTGCTGCCGCAGCCGCTTGATCGCCTTCAGGCCCTCGGGGATCACCGGCACCTTCACCACGATGTTCTCGTGGATCTCGGCCAGCTCGAGCCCCTCGCGGAACATCCCCTCGGCGTCGGTGCTCACCACCTCGGCGCTCACGGGGCCGTCGACGACCTTGCAGATCTCCTCCAAGATCTCGCGATACCCCTTGCCCGTCCGCTCGACCTCCTTGGCCAGCAGCGTCGGGTTGGTCGTCACCCCGTCGAGGACGCCCCAGCTGACCCCCTGCTCGATCTCCTCGAGATTGGCCGTGTCCAGGAAGATCTTCATCGTGCCGTCGCTCCCCCTTTCTCGCTTGGGTTCAGTGGTTCAGTCGTTCAGTCCGCCCGCAGGCTCCGGATCGTGTTCAGGTTCACGACGTCCATCTCGGAGTCGAGCTTCTCGGCCTCGTCGTCGGCCTTCGGCGTCTCCAAGATGAAGGGCAGCGCCCGCAGCTTGGGGTGGTTGACGACCAGCCGAAAGCCCTCGAGCCCGATGTGGCCGCGCCCGATGTGCTCATGGCGGTCCTTCCGGGAGCCCAAGGGGTGCTTCGAGTCGTTGACGTGCACGAGCTTGAGCCTCTCCAGTCCGAAGGCTCGGTCCATGGCCTTGAGCGTTTGACTGAGCCCCTCGGGCGTGCGGAAGTCGTACCCCGCGGCGAAGCCGTGGCACGTGTCGAAGCAGACGCCCACGCGCGCCCGGAGCCTCGGGGGGAGATTATCGAGGATCGCGCCCAGCTCTTCAAACCGCGCGCCCAGCGACGTCCCCGCCCCGGCGTCGTTCTCCAGCAGCACCATCACGTCGGGGTGCCCTTCGGCCTCCTCGCTCTCGAGCGCCTGGGCCAGGGCACGGGCGACCCGCCGGAGCCCCTCCTCCACCCCGACGCCCAGGTGGGCCCCGACGTGGGTGTTCACGTGCCGGATGCCCAGCTGCCCGGCCCGCTCGATCTCCTTCCTGAGCGCGTGGATCGAGCCGTAGTAGACGTTCCGCTTCGGCGAAGCTAGATTGATGAGGTAGCTCGTGTGGATCACGACGTACTCGACGGGGCTCGCCCGCCACGCTTGTTGGAAGCGCTCGACCTCCTCGGGCGTCAGGGGCTCGAGCCTCCACGAGCGGGCGTTGTGCGAGAAGAGCTGAACGGCGTTGATGTCGAGCTTTTGTGCCTGCTCGAAGACGCGGTGGAGCCCGCCCGCGATCGAGAGATGGCAACCCAGGAGCATTTCAGCCTTTGAGCCGTTGCTCAACCTGGACTTGGAACGTGAACAGGCTGCGCACGGGGAACCGCTTGCTGGCGTTCAAGATCTCGATGGCTACGAGTTCATCCCTCTCCGTGAGGTGCAGGATGACGTCCGGGTAAAGCTCAACGGCTCCTTGCGGCCGTTTCTGGGAGAGCTGGATGTACGCCGCGTCCACGTCTTTGTCGTAGCGGACCTTCATGCTCGACCCTCCTGGCCTTCCGTTCGCCGGCGATAGCCGCGCTTGAGCGGATACACTGTTACGACGACGATTTCGTTTTCCTCCTCAACGTACACGACTTTAAGCGGAAACCCCGAAAAGCGCTGCGGAAACCTCTTGTAAGCCACTCGATAGCGTCCCTCCCGATCCACTCGATCGGGCTGGGCGGGGGTTTGCTCGATCTCATCGCGGGTGATGCGGTAGAGGCGCATGCTGTTCCTCGCATGACGGGAGAGCTTCATGTTTATCCGACCTGAGGCCGCGTGTTGGCCGAGTTTGTGCGATTTATGCGTGAATTTCCAGCACGTCCTTGTCCTGCACGAGGTAGTCGCGCTCGACCCGCTGACCCGGGAACTCCGACGAGCCCCAAACGCGGGCGTACTTGAACCGCTCGGCCAGCTCCTTGTGGATCTCCTCGGCGGCCTCTAGCACGGTGCTCCCCTTGGGGAGCACGTACGGCTCGTCGGAGGGCGGCTGGCCCGGCTTCTTCGTGTAGACGCGCACGATGTCCAGCGCCTCGAAGAAGAGCCGCTTCATGGCGTCAAGCCCCTCGCCCGTCCGGGCCGAGATCCCGACCACGGGGAACTCCTCGCCGACCAGCTCCTTGAGCGCCTCCAGGCGCCCTGAGGCGCCCTCGGCGTCGAGCTTCGTGCCCACGATCACGGCCTTGAGGGGCTGGATCGACTCGTCCAGCCCGTCGTCGTCGGGCTCCTCTCGCACTAAGCGGATCTTGCGCGCCTCGAGGCGCGCCTGCAGATCGAGCAGGGCCTCGCCGGGGTCGGGCGCGTCCGGACCGAGGTCGATCAGCAGGGCGGCCACGTCGGCCTGCCGGATGATGTTGTAGACGTACCCCTCGGTGAAGTCGGAGAGGGGCGGGAGGTCCACCAGCTGAATTTGAATGTCCTCGAAGGGCATCATGCCCACGGCGGGCCGGAACGTCGAGAAGGGGTAGTCGGCGATCTCGGGCTTGGCGTTCGTCACCGTAGCCAAAAGCGTCGACTTGCCCGCGTTGGCCAGGCCCACGAGCGCGATTTGCCCGGCCCCCTCGGGCTCGACGTGCTCCCACGGCTGGGCGCGCCCGCCCTTGCTCCTCCTGCGCTCCGCCTCGCCCTGGAGCTGCTTGAGGCGCTTCTTCAGCTCCACCCGGAGGCGCTCGGTCCCCTTGTGCTTGGGGACCAGGCGGATCATCTCCTTGAGATATTTGAGCTTCTCCTCGGGCGTGCGCGCCTTGCGGTACTTCTGCTCGGCCTCGATGTACTCGGGCGTCAGGTTCGCCGGCATCGCCGTCCGACCTCCTCCAGGCTCAACGGAAAGCGTACCCGGCGGCGTTTCGGGGATCAAGCGCTTGGGGTGGGCGCACCCCGCGGGTATAATCGACTCCCAAAAGGGAGGAGGCCGAGACGGGATGGCTGGGACTGGGATCACGCTGCGCAGGCTGAGCGACCACATCTGGGAGATCCCCAAAGAGGGCGGGATGCGCGTCCCGGCGCGCGTCTTCGCCAGCGAGAAGCTCCTGGAGAAGATCAAGCAGGACGCCACGCTCCAGCAGCTCAAGAACGCGGCTCATCTTCCGGGCATCCACAAGTACGCGATCGCGCTCCCTGACGCCCACCAGGGCTACGGCTTCCCCGTCGGGGGCGTCGCCGCTCTCGATGCTGAAGAGGGCGTCATCTCGCCTGGGGCTATAGGCTACGATATCAATTGCGGCGTCCGCATCTGCAAGACGAACCTGAGCTACGACGATCTCAAGGGCAAGGAGCAGGAGCTGGTCGACACGCTCTTTAGGGAGATCCCCACGGGCATCGGGAAGGGGAGCATCGTCGGGGTGCTCTCCACGAGCGAGCTGGACGAGG
>WFPR01000150.1 GCA_015487455.1 Candidatus Bipolaricaulota bacterium | reverse complement strand
CGATCCCCACCCGGCCCCGATGCTCCACGATCCGGGTGCCCTCCAGCAGGGAGAGCTTGGCCTCGCCCACGGCAACGAGCGCGATCTCCTCGCTGCCCCGGACGACGGCGTCCCGAAGCGTGGCTTGGGCCCGATCGCCCAAGGCGATCCCAATGACGTTGGCTTCGACGGCGGCGCTTTGGACGTCGAGCCGACCTCGCCCCACAAGCACAAAGCCCGCGCCGTACCCCGCCACGCGGACGCCCCGCAAGCTCGCCTCCCCGGCGCCGTAGAGGGCGATCGAGGTCTCGTCGCCCTGGAGGGTGAGGCCCTCCAGGCGGACGCCCCTCACCCCGTGAGGGACGACCACGCCGACGCTGTCGGTTTGAACCTTGACGAGGCGCGTACGATCGGCCCCCTGCCCTTGCACCGTCAACGGCTTCGTGACGATGAGGCGGCCTTCGACCTCGCCTGCCCCGAGCACCAGGGTGCCGCCGGGCGCGAGGGCGTCTGCGGCCTCCTGCAGCGTGGGGTAGTCGTCGGGGACGCGCACCACCCTGCGAGGCGTCTGGGGCACGAGCGGCTTGCGCAGACCGACGGGCGCGTAGCCGCAGAGCGGGACGGCGTTGTCGTCCAGCTCGTTGTCCGCGCCGGCAATCGACGCGCCCTCGGCGTACACCGCGATGGCGCAGAGGTCGTTCCCCACGAAGCGGTTCCCCTCAACGGTCAGGGAGGCGGCCACGCCGCGCTCCACCACGACGCCGTAGCCGTTCTCCCGTAGCTCCGACCCACGAAGCAACAGCTCGCCCCTGCCGTTCAGCTGGATGCCCGCCTCCTCGTGCCCGACGATTGTGCTCTCGAGCACCTCCACCCTTGGGTGGCCTTCGGGCGCGGGGGCGAAGACCTCTTGGAAGGGGGGCGGCGGAGGGATCTCCGCCTCGACTTGAATGGCGACCTTGCCGCTGGCCTGAATCCGGCTCTCCTCGAGGCGCAGTCGCACCCCGCCCGACAGCTCGATGCCGTGTTTGTTGTCCACGATGCTCGAGCGGACGAGCGTCGCTTGGGCCCCGTCCGCCAAATTCAGGGGGGCGAACGTCCCCCGCATGCGGACGTCCTGGAGGACGACGGTCGCTCCGCCGGAGATCCGGAGCGCGCCCTCACAGCACCCGAGGCCTTGAATCTCCAAGCGCGAGAGGCGCGCATCGCCGTAGAGCAAAATGCTCGAGGAGGGGTCCCCGACCACGCTGAGGTCCTCGACGCGGACGCCCCGGACGCCTATGGGCACCGAGAGGGGAGCGTACATCTCGTCCGCCGCCCGAACCGTGGTGAGCGCAGGGCCCGCGCCCCGCAGGACCACCGGCTTCCACAGGGTAACGGCCTCGGCAAAGACCCCCTCCCCGAGCTGGACCGTGCCCCCCGGGGGCACGGCGTCGACGGCCTCTTGGACGCTCTCATAGTCGTCGGGGACGCGGACCTTTTGGCTCGCCGTCTGGGGAGCGCGCGGGAGGCGGAGCGACGGCGGGGCGTAGCCACAGAGGTCTGGCCCGTTCTCCCAAATCTCGTTGTCCCGGCCGCGGATCGTGGCCCCCGCTTGGGTCACCTCAAGGCCGCACCAGCCGCTGCCCTCGATCCTCGTGCGAACCAGCTCCAAGCGCACGCGGTGGTTGGAGACGAGAATCCCCCGCAGGTGGCTCCGCTGGATCACGGAGTCGCGGACGACGGCCTCAAGCGGGACGCCCAGATCTACGCCGGTGTGGCAGTCGTCGATCCGCACCCGCTCAAGGACGATCGAACCGGCCTTCCCCCGCAGGAAGTGCTCCACCCTCCCGCCGCTCCGGATGCCCTCCCTTGCGCAGTCCTGGATCGTCGTGTCCCGCAGCGTGGCCTGGGGGGTCCCGAAGAACTCCAACCCGTGGGTGACCCTTTGGAGGGTGGTCTTGTGGACCTTGAGGGTGGCCGCGTCGTGGACGGCCAACCCGCCGCCCCCATAGAACGAGGCCTCCGCCACGCTCGCGTAGGCGTCCCTCTCCGCCAGGAGGTCGTACACGAAGTTGTCGTAAAAGCGGGCGTTTCGAACCTCGACGCGCGCCTCCTCGGAGACGATGAAGCCGATCCACCCGTTGTCGCGCAGGGACACCCCCTCGGCCGTGACCCTCGCCCGGCCACCGACGAGCACCCCGCTGCCGGGGCTGCCCTCGACGCGAAGCTCTTCAAGGCGGGCTTCGCTGTACACCATCAGCAGGGGGAAGCGGGCGTAATCGACCTCGCGGGCGTCGGGAGGGATCTCCGGCTTGGGCTGGAGCTTGAACCCCTTTAGGGTGACGTGTTCCGCGTCCGCGAGCACGCTGAGCCATCCGCGCACCGTGGTCAGCAGGGGACCGGCGCCTACGATCCTCACCGGCTTCCAGACGACCACCCCCTCCTTCAGCGTGCGCTTCCCCGCGCGGAGGACGACGGTCCCGTTTGGGGCGACGGCGTCGATCGCCTCCTGGAGCGTGGGGTAGTCCTCGGGCACCCGCAGCTCCTCACGGTCCGTCTGGGGCCGCTTGGGGGTGTAGAGCGAAGCCGGGGCGTAGCCGCAAAGGTCCAGGCCGTTGCCCCGAATGTGGACTTCCCGACCGTCCACTCGGGCATCGGGGGAGACGACCCAAAGCCCGCACGTGAGGTGATCGGAGATCCGAACGGCCTCAAGCGTGACGTGGGCCCTGCCCCCGACCACGAGCCCGGGGCCCTTGCTCCCTAAAATCCGCGCCCGCTCCAGGGTCAGCCGGGTTCCCCCGCCGACGAGGACTTCTTTCGCCTCCAAGTCCGTTAGGCGCCCCTCCGCGACGTCCCCCATAAGGAGGACCCCTAAAGCGGCTCCCTGAACGGAAAGCTCGCCGACGTTGGTCAGGATCACGAATTCCGCTTGAAGGTCGCGGCCCGTGACGCGGGCCGCTCGATCGACCCGAACGTCGTAGAAGATGGGGTCCTCACGGACGCGCACGCCTTCCAAGCTCAAGGCCACGGGGCCGTTGACAAACACCCCGACGTACACCTCTGGGCCGACGGCCACGTCACGAAGGCGGATGCTCCGGACGGGAGGGAAGCGTCGCTGAGCCGGGGCCGGTCCCGGCCGGGTTGGCTCCTCGGGCGCCTCCGGCCCGGACACCTCGGCGAAGGTGCCGATTTGCACCCCAAAGGCGCAGCGATCAAACGATGGCCGCACGCAGGGGAGAGGCGGGTATTCAGGCTTCTCGAACGGCTTGGCCTCCTCCAAGCTGAGCCGCTCAAGGGCGATCGTCCCTGCCACGGGGGAGGCGCTTACGGGGATAAAGACGATGGGGTGCCCCGGTTTGATCCCCTTGAGGCGAACCGCCTCGCGGTCCTCCCCTAGGCCTCGGAGCGTGAGCGGCTTCCTCAAAACCAGGTTCACGCGCCACTCGCCCGGGAGGAGGCAAAGGACGGAGCCCGGCGCGGCGGACTCCACGACAGCTTGCAAGTCCGTCCCCGGCCGGAGGCGGACGTCGCAGTCCTCCCCGCTTAAGCTCAGGCTCGAGCCCGGGGCGAGGACGCCTGCGATCAACGCTCCACAAGCCAGGAGGGCTTGCCAGCCCCGCTGCGCGCCCCGTCCTGCCATTTGGGGTAATTATAGCTCAAGCAGCTCGTGCGCCCGGCGGGCGAACGCCGCCGTGAGCCGTACGGCGTTCTCGAAGTCGTCGAGGCGCATCACGCTCACGGGCGAGTGGATGTAGCGGCAGGGGACGGAGAGCACGCCGGCCAGCGCGCCGCCCTTCGTCTGCTGGATGGCCCCGGCGTCCGTGGCCCCGAACGGCGGGACCTTGTACTGGTACGGCACGCCCTCCTCCTGGGCCAGGCGCGCCAGGAACTCGACGAGCCGGGGCGGGGCGATCAGCGAGCGGTCCATCACGGTGATCGCGGGGCCCTTCCCCAGCGCCGTCGGCCGACGGGTGGGGGGCACGCCGGGGACGTCGGCCGCGACCGTCCCCTCGAGCGCCAGCGCGACGGCCGGCTCGATTTGAAAAGCGGCCGTCCGCGCCCCCCGCAGCCCCACCTCCTCGCAGACGGCGAAGTTGGCCACCAGCGTCAGCTCGAGCGCCTCGTCCTCGAGCGCCTCCAGCACCTCGACGAGCACGGCGCACCCGACGCGGTCGTCGAGCGCCTTGCCCATCACGCAGCGCTCGTTGAGGCGCTCGAAGGGGTACGCGATCACGGCCGGGGAGCCGATCCGGACGCCCAGCCGCTCGACCTCCTCGCGCGAGGTCGCCCCGACGTCGACGAACAGCTCCTCGAGCTTGAAGGGCTTGTCGCGCTCCTCGGGCGTCAGGATGTGGGGCGGCGGGGTGCCGATCGCGCCCTTGAGCTTTTGGCCCGTCTGGGTCTTGATCGTCATCGCGTGGCTCGGGACGATCCGGGCGTCCCAGCCGCCTATGGGCGCCACCCGCAGGAAGCCCTCCTCCTCGATGGAGCTCACCATGAAGCCGATCTCGTCCATGTGGGCGTCGAGCATGAGCGTCTTGGAGCTCCGCCCGCGCTTGATGGCCATCAGGTTGCCCAGCGCGTCGACGCGCACCTCGTCGACATAAGGCTCGACCTCGCGTCGGATCAGGGCGCGCACCTCGTCCTCGAAGCCCGCCACCCCGAACGCCTCCGAGAGGGCCCGAAGCCGGGCCAGGCGCCTCTCCTCGCGCTCTCGCGCCATCGGGTTGGACCCCTCCTTTTGTGGGTGTTGTTGGGGGTAGGTCGCCCCGCTCGCTCCGGGCGACGGCCCGCATTATAATGGCCGGGCCATGGCGCGTCTGCTCGTCACCCCAGAGGAGCTGGAGGCCTGGCTGAAGGCGGGCGGGGCCGGGCCGCTGGTGGTGCTGGACGCCCGCGCCCCGGGGCGCTACGCCCAGGGCCACCTCCCCGGCGCGGTCAACCTCCCGATGGCGGCCCTCTTCGACGTCGACCCGATGAAGGGCCTCAAGCGCCTGAAGCCCCTGAACGAGCTGGAGGGGCTCTTCGGCCGGGCGGGCCTCACCCCCGAGGCGGTCGTGGTGATCTACGGCGAGCGGGGGAACGTCGACGCGGCGAACGTCTTCTGGGCGCTCGAGAGCTGCGGGCACCCGAACGCGATGCTCCTCGACGGGGGGATCGAGCGCTGGGCGCGGGAGGGGCGGCCGCTCGTCCGCGAGCCCGCGGCGCCCGAGCCCCGCCGCTACAGCGCGCCGGAGCCCGAGGTCCGCGCGCGGGTGCGCGTCGAGGCCGACTGGCTCCTCGCCCACCTCGACGACCCCGAGGTGCAGATCCTGGACAACCGGTCGCCCGAGGAGTACACGGGCGAGGAGCGCTACGCCCGGCGCGGCGGCCACCTCCCCGGCGCCAAGCTCCTCCCCTACGAGCGAACACTGAACCCCGACGGGACGTTCAAGCCCGCGGCCGAGATCCGCGAGCTGTACGAGCGCCTGGGGCTCGACCTCGCCAAGACGGTGGTCAACTACTGCCAGACGGGGACGCGCTCGGCCCACGCCTACTTCACCCAGCGGCTGGTGGGCTTTCGCGACCCGCGGGTGTACGAGGGCTCCTGGGCCGAGTGGGGGAACGACGAGCGTCTCCCCATCGAGCGCTAAGCCCCGACGGGCGCTTGCCCTCAAGGGGGGCGGGGGCTATAATCCCGGCCACCATGGCCCGCAGGCTCTTCACCTCCGAGAGCGTGACGGAAGGCCACCCGGATAAGCTCTGCGACCGGATCGCCGACGAGATCCTGGACGCGATCTACCGCGAGGACCCGCTGGCCCGGGTGGCCTGCGAGGTCTTCACCACGACGGGGCTGGTGCTCGTCGGCGGCGAGATCACCACCGCGGCCCGGGTCGACTACGCCCAGATCGCCCGCGAGACGATCAAGGCCGTGGGCTACACCGAGCCCGAGTACGGCTTCACCTACGACGGCTGCGCGGTGCTCGTCGCGGTCCACGAGCAGTCCCCCGACATCGCCCAGGCCGTGCTCAAGCAGGAGGCTGAAGACCCCTACGAGAGCCTGGGGGCGGGCGACCAGGGCATCATGTACGGCTACGCCTGCTCCGACACGCCCGAGCTGATGCCGCTCCCGATCACTCTAGCCCACCGCCTCACCCAGCGGCTGGCCCAGGTCCGCAAGGAGCGGATCTTGCCCTACCTGCGCCCCGACGGCAAATCTCAAGTGACCGTGGAGTACGAGGACCGCCGGCCCTTGAAGGTGAGGGCCGTGGTGCTCTCGGCCCAGCACGACCCCGACGTGCCCCTCAGCCGACTTCGCGAGGATTTAATTGAGCACGTCGTCCGGCCCGTGCTGGGCGACTGGCTCAACGACGACGTGGAGATGCTCATCAACCCGTCGGGGCGGTTCGTGATCGGCGGCCCGCCCGGCGACACGGGGATGACCGGGCGCAAGGTCAGCGTCGACACCTACGGCGGCTACGGGAGCCACGGCGGCGGGGCCTTCTCGGGCAAGGACCCCACGAAAGTGGACCGCTCGGGCTCGTACATGGCCCGCTACGCGGCCAAGAACGTCGTGGCCGCGGGGCTGGCGCGGGAGTGCGAGGTCCAGGTGGCCTACGCCATCGGCCGGGCCCGCCCCGTCGCGATCACCGTCGACACCTTCGGGACGGGCGCACTGCCCGACGAGGAGCTCGAGCGGCTCGTCCAGGAGCGCTTCGACTTCCGCCCGGCGGCGATCATCGAGCGCCTGCAGCTCCGCCGGCCCATCTACGCGCCGCTGTCGGCCTACGGGCACTTCGGGCGGCCCGAGCTGGACCTGCCCTGGGAGCGGACGGACGTGGCCGAGGAACTACGGAGGGCCGCCGGGCTCTAGCCCGCGAGATCGAAAAATGCCTTGATGTTAGGGGGTTTTCGGGGTATACTCCCCGCGTCGCGGGCGCGTCCCCATCGTCTAGCGGCCTAGGATGCCGGTCTTTCAAGCCGGGGACGGGGGTTCGAATCCCCCTGGGGACGCCAGCTTGCCCCCCGTGAGGCTCCTTTTCCTTTCTTTTTCCCCTCTTTTCTTTGCGCGTTTAACGGGGACGCGTCCCCTCGTCAGGTTGCGGGCTCCACCGCCGGAAGGGGGAACGGGGCGCTTGGCGGGCTCCCTGTCCTCCGGCTCCCGAGCAAAAACCCATGGTCGTTGGCATCAAGGAGGTGGGCCCATGGGAAAACTCTTGGAGCCGGGGAACCGGGCGTCCCCCGCCGCCCGGCCGCCAAGCGCCCACCCTTTTATAGCTCAGCAACGGGGAGCGGGGAAGTCGGTCGATCGAGGAGTGGGGCCTGCGAATTTCTCTTACTCGAGGATGAGCCCGTGCTTCAGGGCGAAGCGGGCCAGGTCCGCGTTGTTGCGCAGGTTGAGCTTCTTCAGGATGTTCCGCCGGTGGGTGTCCACGGTCTTGACGCTGATGTGGAGCTTGGCGGCGATCTCGCGGTTGGTGTAGCCGGAGGCGAGGAGGCGCAGCACCTGGAGCTCGCGGTCGGAGAGGGCCTCCGCGGGGGATCCTCGCGCCTTCGGCTGCACGTAGCGCTCGGCGAACGCCCGCTCGAACTCCGGCGGCAGGTAGCGGAGGCCCCGGGCCACGGCGCGAACGGCCTTCAGCAGCTCCTCCGTCCCGGCCCCCTTGTAGAGGAACCCGTGCGCCCCCGCCCGCAGGGCCCGCAGCGCGTAGTGCTCCTCGTTGTGGATCGTCAGGATGAGGATGCGCGTGGGCGACCGCCGGGCCGCCAGCTCCTTGACGACGTCCAGGCCGTCCTTGCCGGGCATCGACAGGTCGAGCACCAGGACGTCCGGGTGGAGGCGGCGGACCTGCTCGACGGCGGCGCGGCCGTCGGCCGCCTCCCCGACGACGGTCAGGTCCACCGGCTCCTCCAAAATTCGGCGCAGGCCCTCCCGGACCAGCGCGTGGTCGTCCGCGATGACGACGCGAATCATCCGCTTCTCATCCCATCGTCCGCCGTCCCGGCTCGCGCCCGCCCAGCGGGATGCGGGCGACCACCACGGTGCCCCCGCCGGGCCGCCGGCGCACCCGCAGCGTCCCCCCAAGGAGCGCGGCCCGCTCGCGCATCCCCGCCAGCCCCAGCGACCTCGGGTCGTGCAGGAGCGCCTCGGGGATGCCCCGGCCGTCGTCGGCGACCCGGAGGACCAGCGCGCCCCGGCGCGTCCGCAGCGTCACGCGGGCCTGGCGGGCCTGGGCGTGGCGCAGGACGTTGGTCAGCGCCTCCTGGGCGATGCGGTAGAGCGCCGTCGCCACCTCGGAGGGCACGGCCTCGGGGAGCGGACCGACGTCCAACCGCAGGCGCACGCCGGTCCGCGGCTGCAGCTCGGCGACGAGGGCCTCGAGGGCCGCCCCGATCCCGAGTTCGTCCAGCAGGGCGGGCCGGAGCCCCCGGGACAGCTCGCGGACGGTGTGCATCGCCCTGTCGACGCACTGGCAGAGCTTGTGCGCGACCTCGCGCGCTCGGGCGTCCTCGGCGTGGTGGAGGAGCCACTCCCCGTTCAGCTTGAGCGCGGTGAGGAGCTGGCCCAGCGCGTCGTGAAGCTCGCGCGCGATGTGGAGGCGCTCCTGCTCCTGCGCCTGCAGCACCTTGGAGGCGAGCGCCCGCTGCAGCTCGAGCGCCTGCTTCTCGGCCGTGATGTCCTCGAGCGACCCCTCGTAGTAGAGCACCCGCCCTTGGGGGTCCTTGACGGCGCGGGCGTTGTCGCGCACCCAGATGACCACCCCGTCGCGGCGGCGCACCCGGTACTCGAAGTTGCGCACCACCCCGTGGCGCGCCATCGCCCGCTGCCAGCGCTCCCGGTCCTTGAGGTCGACGTAGCCCTCGGCGACGTGGAAGCGCCGGGCCGCCTCCCCGCTGGGCAGCTTCAGCAGCTCGAGGAGCGCGGGGTTGGCGTCGATCAGGCGGCCGTCGGGCGTGGTGCGGTACAGCCCGATGGGGACGCGCTCGAAGAGGTGACGGTAGCGCCGCTCGGCCTGCACCTTCTCCTCGCAGAGCTGGGCGGTCTTGAGCGCCACGGCGGCCAGCTCGGCGAAGCGCTCGAGCAGCGCCACGTGCTCGGCGTGGAAGCGGCGGTGCGGGGCGAAGTGGGCCAGGACGAGCACGCCGACCGCCGGCTGGGCGGGGTCGGGCTTGAGCGGCAGGCCGACGGCCGCGCGGATCGCGTCGTAGGCGGGGTCGGGCACGCGGCCCGGCCAGCGGCCGTAGTCGTCCACGACGAGCGGCTGCCCCGTCTGCCAGACCCGCCCCGCCAGGCCCTCGCCGGGGCGGAGGCGCCGCCCCGCGCACCGCCGAAACCACCCCAGTCCCACCCGGACCCGCAGGGTCTCCCCGTCGGGCTCCCGCAGGTAGATGGAGCCGTGTGGGGTGTCGACGAGCGCGCCCGCGCGGGCCACGATCGTCCGGAGGAGCTCCGTGAGGCAGCGCTGGCGGAGGAGGTCGAGCGCGGTCTCGTGCAGGGCGGCCGCGTAGGCGCGCTCGCGGCGGAGGGCCTCCTGAGCGCGCTTGAGCGCCGCTTCCAGTCGCCGGAGGCGGGATCGGGCCTTTTCGTCGAGGCCGTCCCGCGATCCCGGCCCCCTTCGACGGTTCCGCTTTTGAGGCACCTTCATCGGCGTGGATCGACCCACGGACGCCCGGCCTTCAATTTGATTCCATTATAGCCGAAGTCGGCGCGGGGGCAACGGCGGCGGTCGGGCGTGATCGCCCGGTCGGAACGGGAAACGGGAGGGAAAAGAAAAAGGGTGGGCCCGGAGGGACTCGAACCCCCAACCTTCGGCTTAAAAGGCCGCTGCTCTGCCAGTTGAGCTACGGGCCCACCGGGGCTTTCGGCGGAGGCAAAGGGAGTGTAGCGGGCGCGGCGGCCCGCGTCAACCCGAGGCGCCCTAGCGCACGGGCGTGACGGCCGCCTCGTCCTCCTCGCCCGTGCGGATGCGGTACACCTTCTCGACGGGCAGCACGAAGATCTTCCCGTCGCCGACCTCGCCGGTGCGCGCCGCCCCCAGGATGGCGTTCACCGTGGGCTCCACGAAGGGGTCCGAGACGCCGATCTCCAGGCGCACCTTCTCGTGGAGGGCCATCTTGACGGTCGTGCCCCGATACGTCTCGACGCGCTCCAGCTCGCCGCCGTGGCCCTGGACCCGGCTGATCGAGAGCCCCCGGACCTCCGCCCGGAACAGCGCCTCCAGCACGTCGTTCAGCTTCTCCGGCCGCACGATCGCGACGATCAGCTTCACGCCGCCTCACCCCCCACGGCCCTCGCGGGCTTCGGCTCTGGAGCCATCTTGCCGTCGCCGCCGTCGAGGAGCAGCACGGCGCCCTCGCCCGTGGTGTACGCCTCCTCGCCGTGCTCCGCGACGTCGAGCCCGAGCCCCTCCGCCTGGGTGTCGGCCCGCAGGGGCACGAGCGCGCCCACGAGCTTCAGCAGCAGGAACGACGCCAGGCCGCTGTAGGCGAGGGCGGCCAGGGCCGCCAGGGCCTGCACCCCCAGCTGGAGGACGTTCCCCTCGAGCAGCCCCGGGGTCCCGCCCCACGCCTCGGAGGCGAAGACGCCCGTCAGCAGCGCGCCGCTCAGCCCGCCCAGCCCGTGGGTTCCGAAGACGTCCAGCGAGTCGTCCAACGCGGAGCGCGCCCGCCAGGCGAGGAACGCGTGGCTCGGGAGGGCCGCGACGGCCCCGATCGCCAGCGCGCCCAAGGGGCTCACGAACCCCGCCGCGGGCGTGATGGCCACCAGCCCCACCACCACGGCGGTGGCCACCCCGACGGCGGTGGCCTTGCCCGTCCTCCTCACGTCCAGGAGCATCCAGACGAGCATCGCGGCCATCGGGGCGAGCATCGTGTTCACGAACGCCAGCGCGGCGCCCTCGTCGGCGGCCAGGGCGCTCCCGCCGTTGAACCCGAACCAGCCGAACCACAACAAAGCCGCCCCCAGCAGCACGAGGGGCACGTTGTGCGGCAGGATCGCCTGGCGCCCGTAGTCGCGGCGTGGGCCGACGACGAGGGCCGCGACCAGGGCCGCGACCCCGGCGTTGATGTGTACCACCGTCCCGCCCGCGAAGTCCAAAGCGCCCAACCGGCTCAACCAGCCGCCGCCCCAGACCCAGTGGGCGATCGGGGCGTAGACGACCACAGTCCAGAGGGCGATGAACGCCAAGTAGGCGCCGAAGCGCATCCGCTCCACCGCCGCGCCCGAGATGAGCGCCGCTGTAATGATCGCGAACGTCCCCTGGAAGGCCCAGAAGAGCAAGTCGGGGAACGGGCCGCCCGCGCCCGCCTCCAGGCCCAAGCCCCTCAGGGCGAGATGTTGAAGCCCGCCCAGCCAGGGCTGGAGCGGACCGCCGTCGCCGAAGGCGAGGCTGTAGCCCAGGAGCGCCCAGACGACGCCCCCGACGCCGAGGGCGCCCCAGCTCATCATCATCGTGTTGAGCACGCTCTTGGCGCGCACCAGCCCGCCGTAGAAGAGGGCCAGCCCCGGCGTCATCAGCAGCACCATCGCCGTCGAGACGAGCATCCAGGTGGTCGTGCCAGATTCGACCATCCGTCCATCGACCTCCCTTTGGCCGTCAGCTTTGTCCACGAAGCCCCGGGTCCAGGGGCACGTTGGCGCTTACTCTACCACTGAAGTGGAAATATGTCAAGTCTTTTACGGGGATTGGTGAAGTGTACGATCTTTTCGTCGGAATATCGAAACTATGGCGGGAAAATCCTGAAGGATGTGGCCAAACGTCCGTTAAGCTCGGGGCCCGAGGGGCGGGTT
>WFPR01000149.1 GCA_015487455.1 Candidatus Bipolaricaulota bacterium | reverse complement strand
GGGCTGGGTCGGGGTCAGGGTCGGGGCGGGCGATGAGGATGAGCAAGATGCGAGCGATCGATCTCATTCGGAAGAAGCGCGACGGCGGCGAGCTTTCCGCTGAAGAGGTCCGCTTTCTGATCGAGGGCTACGTCGGCGGCGACGTGCCCGACTACCAGATGAGCGCCTTCTGCATGGCCGTCTTCTTTCAGGGGATGGGCGAGCGGGAGATCTGGGCGCTCACCGAGGCGATGCGCGCCTCCGGCGCGACGGTGCGCTTCGACGTCGAGGGCTTCGTGGCGGACAAGCACTCGACGGGCGGCGTCGGCGACAAAGTCTCGCTGGTGCTCGTGCCCCTGATGGCCGCCGCGGGGCTGTACATGCCGAAGCTCTCGGGGCGCGGTCTGGGCCACACGGGCGGCACGATCGACAAGCTCGAGTCGATCCCGGGGCTGCGCACCCGCTTCTCGCTCGAGGAGTTCAGAAGGCTCGTGGAGCGGCACGGGGCGGCGATCGCCGAGAGCAGTGAAGAGATCGCCCCGGCCGACCACAAGCTCTACGCCCTGCGGGACGCGACGGCCACCGTCGAGTCGATCCCGCTGATCGTGGGGAGCATCCTCAGCAAGAAGCTGGCCGTCGAATCCCAGGGCCTCGTCTTCGACGTCAAGACGGGCGCGGGGGCGCTGCTGCCTCAGCTTCCGCGGGCGAGGCGCCTGGCCCGATTGCTCGTCGCGATCGCGAGGCGCTCGGGGCGGCGGGCCGCGGCGCTGCTCACGGACATGTCGCAGCCCTTGGGCTTTATGGTGGGAAACGCCCTGGAAGTCCGCGAGGCGATCGAGACGCTGCAGGGCCGCGGCCCCCGCGATCTCGAGGAGGTCTGCGTGAGCCTGGGCGCGGAGCTGCTGCTCATGGCCCAGGCCGCCCCCACGGCGCAAGGGGCGCAGAGGACGCTGCGCGCGCTCCTGCGCGAGGGGGCGGCGTTCGCGAAGTTCGAGGAGATCGTCAAAGCGCAGGGCGGGGACGTGCGAGCGCTGCACGAGCCGGAGCGCTTCCTGCCCAAAGCTCAAGAGACGGTAGAGCTGAAGGCGAAGCGGTCGGGCTACGTGAGGCGGCTGCACGCGCGGCTCCTGGGGGAGGCGGCCCATTTATTGGGCGCGGGCCGCGCGCGAAAGGGCGAGGCGATCGACCCGGCCGTCGGCGTCGAGCTGCTCAAGAAGGTGGGCGATGAGGTCGAGAGGGGCGAGCCCGTGCTGCGGCTTCACGTCAACGATCGTGGGCGCCTCCCGGAAGCGCTGAGGAGGGCCGAGCGGGCCGTGCGCCTCTCGAGGGCGCCCGCAGTGCCCCCGTCGTTGGTGCGCGGCCGGATCGTTTAAGCCTTAGCCTTAAGCTACTCGCGGCGGTACGGCTGGGCGATCGCCTTGGGGAAGCGCGCTCGGCCGATCGCCCCGGCCACCACGACCAGGGTAGCCACATAGGGGATCATCCGCACGAACTGGGACGGGAGGGCCGGTCCGCCGCCCCCGCTGGCCGCGGAGTCGAGCTGGATCGCCAGCGCCTCGAAGTAGCCGAACAGGAAGCCGCCCACCAGCGCGAGCAGGGGGTTGAGCTTGCTGAAGACGACCGTCGCCAGCGCGATGAACCCCCGGCCCGCGGGGAGGGTGTTCGTGATCGTGTGGGTCCAGTCGAGGCTGAGGAAGGCGCCGCCCAGCCCGCCGAGCAGCCCGCCGTAGACCACGGCCAGCAGGCGCACCCGCTCGACGGGGACGCCCACGACGTCGGCGGCCTCGGGATTCTCGCCCACGGCTTGGACCCTGAGCCCGAAGGCTGTCCGGTGGAGCAGCCACCACGTGAGCCCCGCGATGAGGACCGTCAGGGGCACCAAGGGGCTTAAGCTCCCCCAGGGGACGGGGAGGCCGGGGACCCAAAGGGCGTAGTCCAGCTGGAGGCTCCTGTTCCCCCACAGCGCCATGGCCCCGAACCCCACCAGCCCGATCCCCAGGAGGTTGATCCCGACGCCGCTGATGATCTGGTCGCCCTTGAGATAAATGCCGATCCAGCCGTGCAGCAGGGCGACGGCCGCCCCGGCGAGCATCCCGGCCGCCAGCCCCACCCAGGGGGTCCCCGCCGCTTGGGCGCCCACGACGGCGGCGAACGCCGAAATGACCAAAATGCCCTCGAGCCCGATGTTGACCACCCCGGCCCGCTCGGCGACCACCTCGCCGATGGCGGCCAGCGCGATCGGCACCATGGCCCGCAGCGCCACCGGCAGCGTGATCAGCAACAGCGCCCCGATCTCCATTACGGCCCCTCCGCCTTCAGCTCCCTCCTCGGGGGTAGGTAGGGGAACGGGAGCAGGCGGCGGCCCATCCGCCACAGCTCCGGGGCCGCGATGGCCACGACGATGACCCCCTGGACGATCTGGATCATGTCGGTGGGGACGCCCGCGCGGAACTCCATCATCGTCCTCCCGGCGGCCAGCGCCCCGAAGAAGACGGCGCTCAGCATCACGCCCAACGGGTGGTTCCGGCCGACGAGCGCGACGGCGATCCCGTCGAAGCCCAGCGTCCCCAGGTTCGATAAGTCGTTCGTGAGGGCGAAGGGGAACCGGCCCAGCACCTCGACGGCCCCGGCCAGCCCGGCCGCCCAGCCCCCCAACAAGAACGCCCTCAGCAGCTGCCGCCCCGGCCGGACGCCGCCGTAGCGGGCGGCGTCGGGGTTCAAGCCCGCGGCCCGGAGCTCGTAGCCCGCCACGTGGTGCCACAGCAGCCCGTACACAGCAAGCGAGAAGGCCACGCCGACGAGCAGCGCGGAGCTGAGGTCGATCCCGACCGTGATCAGGGGGAGGCGCGCCTCCGGGGCGACCTGGATCGAGCGCCGCCCCTCGCTCAAGTACGTCAGCACGACGTATTGCGCCAACCACAAGGCGATCCAGTTGAGCATGATGGTGGAGATCACCTCGTGGACGCCGCGGGCGAGCTTGAGCAGCGCCGCCGGAAGGCTCCAGAGGGCCCCGGCGACCATCGCCCCCGCGAGCGCCAGCGGCAGGTGGAGCCCGGGGGGCGGCTCGAGGAGCCCGCCGATCACGACGGCCGCGAGCGCCCCGACGTACATCTGGCCCTGGGCGCCGATGTTGAAGAGCCCGGCCCGCACCCCGATCGCGAAGGTGAGGCCCGTCAGGATGAGGGGGGTCGCGCGGCTCAGCGTGTTCGCCAGCGCGAAGCGGTCGCCGAAGGCGCTGGTGAAGAGCGCCCGGTAGGCCGCCCAGGGGTCGTAGCCCCAGAGGGCCATCAGGGCCGCGCCCAGCAGCAAGCCCAACAGCAGCGCGCCGCCGACTTCGAGGAGCGGGCGCAGCAGCCCGCCTATCCTCATGCTCACGGTCATGGCGCCGCCCCCTCCT
>WFPR01000148.1 GCA_015487455.1 Candidatus Bipolaricaulota bacterium | reverse complement strand
CACGAGCAGCGTTCGGCCCTCCGCCCGCAGGAGGACCTCCCGGCCCCGGCCGGGGCGCGGCTCCATTTGAGCTTCCCCGTTCATGAGCCGCACCTCGATCGGCAGGAGGGCCCGCAGCCAGGCGGGCCCCTGCGCGATCTGCAGGAGGAGCTCCGGCCCGGCGAGGACGACCAGCTCGCCGCCGTAGGTCAGCCACTTCACGAGGGCCTCCGCCTGCCGGGGCCGAACCCGCTGAAGCTCAACGCGGCTCAGGTACAGGCGGGTCACGCCCGTGAGGCTCCGCCAGTCGCTCGGGAGCTCCTCGGGCTCCAGCTGAAGGGCCTCCTCGCCGGTGGGCAGCACGCGCGGGTAGCCCGCGCTCCCCCCGCCCCCGCCGTGAACGAGCAGCGTGAGGGCGTCGAGCGGCACGAGCTTCGTGAGGTCGACGGTCCGGGAGGCGAGCACCCGTCGCGGCCCCTTCTGCCCTTGAGCTTGCGCTTGAGCTTGAGCGGGCGCGTGCGCGACGACCTGGACGAGGAGCGTGGGGCGCTCCTCCCCCAGCGGGGGGGACGACGAGAGGGGGAACGGGAGCTCGTAGCGCTGGCGGGCGCTCGGCCCCAGCGCGATCGGGCGGCGCAGGCGGACGGTCTGGGGGCCCTCCAGCAGCCGCCGGACCTCCTGCCGGAGGACCAGCTCCCCCCGAACGGGCGGGCCTCGATACTCCAGCGAGACCCAGACGGGCGCGTACGCCTCCGGCACGTAGCGCCCATGGAAGCTGACCTCGACGCTCAGCTCGAGCTCAGGCGCGGACGAAGCGGACGAAGGCGAAGGGGGCGCTTGAGCCCCTGCCGCCCCGCCCGCGCTCGCGCTCGTGCCCGTGCCCGCGACGAGGAACGCGAGGGCGAGGCTGAGGATGAGGGTGAGGCGATCCCGGCCCCTCGGCATGGCGATCCCCTCCCCTTCCCACGTGCCCCTCCCCCGCGCCTTCGCGCTCGCCGCCGTCGCCGTCGCTCACGCGCTCGGCTGGCCCTCGTCGGGGACCAGCTGATAGGTGATGAGGGTCTGGCAGGGGATCTGGTGCGCCTCCAGGAGCTGCTGGGCGAGCGGGGCGGCCTCCTCCGGGACGACCAGCAGGAAGGCGGGGCCCAGCGTGGCGAAGTCGCGCCACTGCTCGACGGCCCCCTCGCCCACGGTGCTCGGCGTCTCGACCTCGCAGATGAGGGTCACGTCGTCGCCCTCGACGACGAAGACGTCGGGGTAGATCTCCCGCTCCTCGTCGATCTCGATGGCGTTCTCGCGGCTGTCGCCGGGGTTGATCCGGACGTCCGCGAAGCCCTCCTCGAAGAGCTTCTGGGCCAGGAGCGCGATCACGTGATCGTGAGCCCGCTGCTCCTCCTCCGACCGCGCCGCGTGCTGCGGGTGCGACTGCGCGTGCGCCACTCCGATCGCTCCTCTCCTCCGAGATTACAGCACTATAGCGAGGCCGGACGGAGGGGTCAAACCAAACGGAACGGAACAGAGCAGGGGGCTCCCTCAGGGGGAGCCCCCTGCCTCGGCTTTCTGCGATGTGAGATTTGATCGCCTGAAGCCTAGCGCGTCCCGCCGACGAGGCCCTGGGCCCGCCACTTCTCGAAGATCCGGCGGATCTCCGCGGCCGCCTCGTCGAGGGCGGCCTCCGGGCTGGCGACCCCCTGGGCCACCTTGGCGAACATCGTCGGGATCACGAAGGTGTTGAACACCTCGTCGATGGCCGCGTTCGAGGGGCCGGGCCAGCCGACGTTGTGCGCCCACTCGAAGGCCGTCTCGATCCGCTCCAGCTTGTTCGGGCGGTCGCCCGTCGCCTCGGCGATCGGGGCGTAGACGGGGTCGTTGCGCAGGAACTCCAGCCGCTTCTCCTTGGGGATGGCGTTGTAGAACGTCGGGTAGTCGTACGCCTGGCTGGCCACGAACTTGCCGGGGCCCCATCCTTCCTGCTCGGCGACGTCGGGGTCGTAGCTGCGGATGAGGTCGATCAGGAGCTGCTGGGCCGCCTCGATCACCCGCGTGTTCCCGGTGTCCCAGATGACGTAGACGCCCATGACGTGCTCGAGACCGCGGGCCCCCTCGGGGCCTTCGGGGGCGCGCTCGGTGATCTCGGTGTTGACGGCCAGCTGGACCGCCGGGTGGTCGGGGCCCGCCCCCCGCGCCAGGGCCTCGGCGGCCTGCCGGTGGGCCGTCCGCGAGATGGAGATCGCGTTCATGGCCACGGAGATCCGCCCCGCCAGGAACTCCTCGTTGTTCGAGGCGGCCGTCCAGGCGAAGACGCCCGGGAACATCGCCTCCTCGTACAGCGCCTTGACGAACCTCAGGAGGTCCAGCGTCTTCTCACGATAGGGCGGGACGTCGAGGACGACGTTGCTCTCCTCGTCCTGGACGGACGTCCCCCAGGAGTACATGGCCGAGCGGAGCCACATGTTCGTGTCGATCTCCTGGGAGAGGCCCAGGCCGACGGGGTGCCCCATCTCCTTGAGCTTGCGCCCCACCTTCAGGAGGGCGTCGTAGGAGACGGGCTCCGGCGGGCCACCCACCTCGGCCACCGCTTGGTCCCACAAATCCCGACGGTAGTGCAGCGGGTCGGGCACGAAGTTGTCCGAGACGCCGAAGTACCTCCCCGTGACGGGGTTGAAGGTGCTCTTCTCGGCCAGCTCGATGTACGGCCCGACCTTGTGGGTGTTCACCAGCTCCTGGATCACTTCCCTGTGGGCCTCGGCGGCGGCCTGGGGCTCGAAGGAGGCGGGCGGGCTGTTGAACTGGATCAGGTCGTGGCCGGGGTCCTGTCCGGCGGCCACCCGCGCGGCCTCCGCGGCCGCGATCCCCGGGATCTCCGCCAGCCCGACGTTGTCCACGACGACGTTGACCCCGTTCCGCTCCCCCCACTTCGGCGCGAAGACGGTGTTGAACCACTCGTCGTAAGGGGGCACGAAGTGCCGCCACTGCAGGATGCGCAGCGTCGGCGGCTGCCCCTCCGCTCGGAACGCGGGCAGCCCCGACAGCCCGACGGCCACCGCCCCGGCCCCGACCGCCTTGAGGAAGGTCCGCCGGCTCACGCCGCGGTGCCTGTCGCTTTGCATGCTGCTCCCTCCCTCCTTTGGCTTTTTTCAATTTGAAGTTTTGAGGGGTTGAACCGTGATATTATAGTGGCCATGATCGGCCCTCGCTCGGGGTGGGCGCTTGTCGGCTCTCACCTCCCTTCCTGCCTTCCGTCTATCGCACCGTCTATCGCAGCGCCCCGGCGGCGGTGAAGCCCTGGATGAAGCGGTCCAGGGCGAAGTAGTAGAGCACGGCGATGGGGAAGCTGGCCAGGAAGGCGGAGCCCATCAGCGGGCCCCAGTCGAAGATGTCGCCCCGGACCATGTCGGCCGGGACGCCCACGCTCACGGTCTTCACGCTCGTCGACGTCAGGAACGTCACGGCGTAGACGAACTCCTGGGCCGAGAGGGTGAAGCTGAAGATCACCACGGTGACGATCCCGGGGAGGGCCAGGGGGAGCATCACCTTGCGGAAGGCGGCCAGGCGGCTGTAGCCGTCGATCCGCGCCTGCTCCTCCAGCTCCGGCGGGATCGACTTGAAGAAGCCCATCAGCAGCCACGTCGAGAAGGGGACGGTGATGGTGGGGTAGACGACGATGAGCGACCAGAGGGTGTTCTGGAGCCCGAGCTGGCTGATCACCAGCGACATCGGGATGAAGAGCAGCGTCGGCGGGACCAAATAGACCAAGAAGATGCCGATGCCGAGCTGCTCCCCCCAGCGGCCGAGGAAGCGGGCCAGGGCGTAGGCCGCCGGGACGGCCAGCGCCAGCGTGATGACCACCACGGCCACCCCGACGACCATCGTGTTGAGGAACCACCGCAGGAACGGCGTCTTCTCGAAGACGTACTGCCAGCTCTTGAGCGTCGGCGGCTCGTTGAACCAGAACGGGTTGTTGTGCGGGTTGTACAGGTCCGTCTCGGCCTTGAAGGCCGTGATGAGCATCCAGCCGAAGGGGAGCGCCGTGAACACGATGAAGACGGCGAGCAGCAGCGCGTGGGCGGAACGCCCCCCGACCGTCCTGAGGCGGTGGCTCCAGGGCGCCGCGGCCACGCTAGGTCACCTCCGCGCGGCGGGCCAGCCGCAGGATCACCACGGCCGCGATCAGCAGCAGCGGAAACAGGAAGAGCGAGATCGCCGCCCCGACGCTCAGGTTGCCGCCGTGGATGCCCTTGAAGAAGGCCAGGCTGGCCAGCACCTGGGTCATGTCGAAGGGGCCGCCCCGGGTCAGCACGTAGACCACGGTCATGTCGGTGAAGGTGAAGATCGTCCCGAAGAGGACGGCCACGCTCAGGATGGGCAGGAGGAGCGGGAGCTGGATCTGGAAGAGCTTCCGCCAGAAGCCCGCGCCGTCCACCTCCGCTTGGTCCAGCACGTCGCGGGGGATGGCCGTCAGCCCGGCCAGCAGGAGGACGGTGGCGAAGGGGAGCAGCCGCCAGACGTGGACGGCGATGACCGCAGCCATGGCCAGCGACGGGCGCCCCAGCCAGAACATGTTCTCGTTCGGGCCGAGCAGCCCCAGCTGGCGCAGCGCCCAGTCGATGATGCTGAAGCGGGCGTGGAAGATCCAGAGCCAGCCGATCGTCGTCAGCGAGATCGGCGCCGCCCACGGGAGCAGAATTAAAAACGTCACCAACCCCTTCCCCCGGAAGTCGCGGTAGAGGGCCAGCGCCAGCACCTTGGCCAAGATCAGAATGAGCAGCTGCGACACGACCGTGAAGACGAAGGTGTTCTTCAGCGTCCGCAGGAAGGTCGGGCTCTGGACGATCTCGACGAAGTTGCGCAGCCCGACCCACGAGCCGTAGGGGTTCCCCACGGTCGCGTCCGTCATGCTGAGGTAGAGGGCGAAGCCGAAGGGGAAGGCCACGAACGCCACGATGTAAATGAGGGCGGGCGCGAGCATCACCGACCCCAGCAGCGAGGCCCGCTCCAGCCAGAGCGTCCCCCGGGGCAGGGCGCCCTCCACCGCGGCCCGCGGCTGCGCTACGGCCATCGCGCCTTGCTCTCCCCTTTTCAGCTCCCCCCGGTCCCCGGCGGCTCCCCGCGTTCGAGCCCGAGCGCGGACAGGGGGCGAGGGGGCTCGGCCACCCGCTCCCCCGTCTCGGGGTCGAAGAAGCAGAGGGCCCGGCGGGGGACGGCGAACGGCCCGACCTCGCCGGGGCCGACGGCCACCGGCATCGTGAACGGCAGCTTGGCGATGATCGCCGTCTTCTCCTGGAGCTCGGGGCCCTCGATCGTGCCGTAGAGGAGCCGGTCGGCCCCCAGGTACTCCACCCGCTTCACCCGGAAGGGGAAGGTCACGAGGTCGGCCTCGGCGTGGTCCCGCGCCTGGACCTCCTTGGGCAGGAAGTGCTCCGGGCGGAAGCCGATGACGACCCCCGCGCGGGGGTGGTGGAGCAGGTTCATCGGCGGGGAGCCTAGAAATGTGGCCACGAAGGTGTTGGCGGGCTGCTCGTAGACCTCCTGCGGGGTGCCGACCTGCTGGACCCGCCCTTGGTTCATGACCACGATGCGATCGCCCATCCCGAGGGCCTCGACCTGGTCGTGGGTGACGTAGATGGTCGTGATCCCGATCCGCCGCTGGAGGCCCTTCAGCTCGTCGCGGGCCGAGGCGCGGAGCTTGGCGTCCAGGTTGCTGAGGGGCTCGTCCAGCAGGAAGACGGTGGGCTCGCGGACCATGGCCCGGGCCAGCGCCACCCGCTGGCGCTCCCCGCCCGAGAGCTCGCGGGGCTTCCGCTGCAGCAGGTGCGCGATCCCGAACATCTTGGCCGCCCACTCCACCCGCTCCCGGAGGCGCTCCCTGGGCATCCGCACCGCCCGCAGCGGGAAGGCGATGTTGTCGAAGACGCTCATGTGCGGGTAGAGCGCGTAGCTCTGGAAGACCATGGCCACGCGGCGGGCCCGCGGCGGGAGGTGGTTGACGACCTGCCCGTCGAAGCGGATCTCCCCGGCGGTGGGGCGCTCGAGCCCGGCGATCATGCGCAGCAGCGTCGTCTTGCCGCAGCCCGACGGCCCCAACAGCACCAAGAACTCGCCCTCTTGTGCGGTGAGGTCGACCCCGTCGACGGCCCGGACCGAGCCGAAGTGCTTGCGAACGCCAACCAGCTCTACGGTCGCCATCCTCAGGGTCCCGTGGGTTTTGCTCGTTGAGCGTTTTACCCCAAGTCGGGCGGCGGTGTCAAGAGGCCCCGGGGGGTTGAACCCGCGGGGCCCGCCGTGCTATGGTGCTGCCCGCGCGCGGGCGATTGCGATGATGAGGGCGAGGAAGGGGCTTGAGCGCTTCGTCAAGGTTGTCGGCGCGATCAGCGAGGGCGTCGGGCGGGCGGTGATGTGGCTGGCGCTCGCGATGGTCCTGATCACCGCCTACAACGTCTTCGAGCGCTACCTCCTGGGCCGCAACACGACCTACCTCATCGAGCTCAACTGGCACTTCTACTCCGTCATCTTTCTGCTGGGGGCGGCCTACACCCTCAAGCACGACGGCCACGTCCGCGTCGACATGCTCTACCACCGCCTGGGGGAGCGGGGGCGGGCCTGGGTGAACCTCCTGGGCTCGCTGTTCTTCTTGCTCCCGCTGGCGCTGCTCATCATCTGGGCGACGCTCTCGTCGAAGTACGGCGGGTTCGAGAACAGCTTCGTGGGGCGCTCCTGGCGGGTCTGGGAGCGCTCCCCCGACCCCGGCGGCCTCCCGGCCCGCTACCTGCTGAAGACGATGATCCCGGTGGGCTTCGCGTTGCTGGCGCTGCAGGGGCTGGCCGAGGCCGCCCGCAGCGCCCTCGTCCTCCTCCGGGCTCGACGCCCTCAAGCCCAGGCCCAAGAACGCCAGGAGCGGGAGGGGACCTGACGGGGCCGCGCGACCATGGACGGGCTGATGGAGATCCTGCCGTTCCTCATGTTCGTGGGGCTGATCGTCTTCGTGCTGACGGGCTTCCCCGTGGCCTTCAGCATCGGGGCGATGGCGCTGCTCTTCGGGCTCCCCACCCTGGGCCTCAACTGGTTCAACCTGCTGGTCCTCAACATCTGGGGGATCATGTCGAACTTCCTGCTGGTGGCGGTGCCCCTGTTCGTGTTCATGGGCGTGATGCTGGAGCGCTCCGGGCTGGCCGAGGAGCTGTTGGAGACGCTGGGGATCCTGCTGGGGCGGGTTCCGGGGAGCTTGGCCATCGCGGTGACGGCCATGGGGGCCATCCTGGCCGCGTCCACGGGGATCATCGGCGCCACGGTCGTCACGATGACCGTGCTGGCGCTGCCCACGATGCTGCGGCGGGGCTACAGCCCGGAGCTGGCCACCGGCACGATCTGCGCCGCCGGGACGCTGGGACAGATCATCCCGCCGAGCATCGTGCTGCTGCTCCTGGCCAGCATCGCCAACGTCCCCGAGGTGAACGTCGGGAAGCTCTTCTTCGCCGCGTTCCTGCCGGGCTGGCTGCTGGCCCTGCTCTACATGCTCTACATCTTCGTCTTCGCGCTCCGGCACCCCGACAAAGCCCCGGCCATCCCGTTGAGCGAGCGGCGCCTGTCCCCGCTGCAGCTCCTCCGGCGCACCTTAAAGAGCCTCGTCCCCCCGCTGGTGCTGATCGTGGCCGTGCTGGGCTCGATCTTCTTCGGCCTGGCCTCCCCCACCGAGGCCGCGGGCGTCGGGGCGTTCGCCGCCACGCTCCTGGCCCTCGCGAACGGGAAGCTCACCTGGCCCGTCCTCCGGGACGTGATGCTGACCACCGTCCGCTTCACCAGCATGGTCTTCACCATCCTCGTTGGAGCGCAGGCGTTCCGGATCGTCTTCCGCGGCCTGAACGGGGACGCCGCGCTGCGCGAGTTCTTCTTGGGGCTGCAGCTCGAGCCCTGGGCGATCCTCGCGATCATCCTGGGGGTGCTCTTCATCCTGGGCTTCTTCATCGACTTCATCGAGATCGCCTTCATTCACTTCCCCATCCTGTTGCCCATCGTGAGGGAGCTGGGGATCGACCCCCTCTGGTTCACGGTGCTGGTGGCCATGAACCTCCAGACGTCGTTCCTGACGCCGCCCTTCGGGTTCGCGCTCTTTTACCTCAAGGGGGCCGCGCCCCCCGAGGTGAAGCTCGAGCAGATCTACCGGGGAATCGTCCCCTTCGTGATCATCCAGCTGATCGGGCTCATCCTCGTGATCCTCTTCCCGCCGATCGCGCTCTGGCTGCCGAAGTTCCTCTAGCCCCGCCGGGGACGGGACGGGAGGCAAGGGGGGTGGGCGTCCACTATAATTGGGCGCCCTATGCGCATCGGGATGCTGGCGCCGATCGCGTGGCGGGTCCCGCCCCGGCACTACGGGCCGTGGGAGCGGGTCGTCTCGATCCTCACGGAGGGCCTCGTGGAGCGGGGCGTCGACGTCACGCTGCTCGCGACGGCCGACTCGATCACCAAAGCGCGCCTGGTGGCCGTCTGCCCCCGCGGCTACGAGGAGGACCCCGAGCTGGACCCCAAGGTCTGGGAGGGGCTCCACATCGCGGAGGCGTTCGAGCGCGCCCGCGCCGGGGAGTTCGACCTGCTGCACAACCACTTCGACTTCCTGCCCCTGACGTACAGCGGCCTGATCGACGTCCCGGTGCTGACGACCATCCACGGCTTCTCCAGCGAGCGCATCCTGCCCGTCTACGAGAGGTACAACAAGCGCACGTACTACGTCTCGATCAGCCACGCCGACCGCCGCCCGCAGCTCGACTACATCGCCACGATCCACCACGGCATCCCCCTCGAGGAGTTCACCCTGCGGCGCGAGCCCGGCGACTATCTGCTGTTCTTCGGGCGCATCCACCCCGACAAGGGGACGGCGGAGGCCGTCGAGGTCGCGAAGCGCTCGGGCATGAGGCTCATCCTCGCGGGCATCGTTCAAGATCAGCGCTACTTCGACGAGAACGTCAAGCCCCACCTCGACGGGGAGCAAATCGTCTATGTCGGGTCCGTGGGCGGGCGGCGGCGCGACGAGCTGCTGGGCGGGGCGTACGCGCTGCTCCACCTCGTCAACTTCGACGAGCCGTTCGGGCTGAGCCTGGTCGAGGCGATGGCCTGCGGCACGCCCGTGATCGCCCGCCCGCGCGGCGCCGTCCCCGAGGTCGTGAAGGACGGCGAGACGGGCTTTTTTGTTCAAAGCGTCGAGGAGGCCGTGGCCGCGCTCCCCCGGGTGCGCGAGCTGGACCGCGCCCGCGTCCGGCGGCACGTCGAGGCGCACTTCAGCGCGGACCGGATGGTCGAGGAGTACCTCCACGTGTATCGGGAGATCTTGCGTCGGCACCGGCACGGCTCGTAAGCAAACGCGAAATCCCCCTCAAGGAGGCTCCGGATGTACATCAACGTGCACAACGACGTGCTGTTTCAGCGTTACGAGGGGAACCCGATCCTGACGGCGGCGGACTGGCCCTACCCCGCGAACGCGGTCTTCAACCCCGGCGCGACCCGCCTGCCCGACGGCACCACCCTGCTGCTCTGTCGCGTCGAGGACCGCACGGGCATGTCCCACCTCTGTGCCGCCCGCTCCAAGGACGGCCTCACCGACTGGGCGATCGACCCCGAGCCCACGCTCCGGCCCGACCCGGAGCGCTACCCCGAGGAGCTCTGGGGCATCGAGGACCCCCGCATCACCTACGTGCCCGAGCTCAACGCCTACGCCGTGGTGTACACGTCGTACTCGCGGGGCGGCCCCGGCGTCTCGCTGGCGCTCACCGAGGACTTCAAAACGTTCAAGCGCTACGGCGTGGTGCTGCCCCCCGAGGACAAGGACGCGGCGCTCCTGCCCCACAAAATTCAGGGCCGCTGGGTCATGGTCCACCGGCCCGTGGGGCCGATGGGCGCCCACATCTGGGTGTCGTACTCCCACGACCTCAGGCACTGGGGCGAGCAGCGGCTGGCGCTGGAGACCCGCCGCGGCGGCTGGTGGGACTCCAAGCGCATCGGGCTGGCCTCGCCGCCGATCGAGACGCCGGAGGGCTGGCTCATGATCTACCACGGCGTCCGCCAGACGGTCGCGGGGACGATCTATCGGGTCGGGCTGGCGCTGCTCGATCGGGAACGCCCCGAGCGCTGCCTGCTGCGCGGCGGCCCGTGGGTCTTCGGCCCCGAGGAGCCCTACGAGCGCTTCGGCGACGTGCCCAACGTCGTCTTCCCCTGCGGCCACGTGCTCGAGCCCGACGGCGACACCCTGAGGCTCTACTACGGCGCCGCGGACACCTGCATCGCCGTCGCGACCGCGAGCCTCAAGGCGCTGCTTCGGTGGCTCAAGCGCCACGGGCGCCCGCCCGGTCGCCCGGAGTAGCTTGATGGCGCCCGCCGTTCGCCTTCGCCTTCGCGTTCGCGTTCACGGGCTCAAGGGTCAGAAGACCCCGGAGGGCGACGAGCAGCGCCCCCAGCGCCATCAGCACCACGGGCCAGGGGTACAGCCCCAGCGCGATCTCCAACGGGTCGAGGCCCGGCCGGGCGGCCTGCCAGTAGGCCGCCTCCAGCGTGCTCCAGAGGTTGTTGAGGGCGTGGGCCGCGACGGCGGGGTAGAGGCTGCCCGTCCGCACCACGAGGAAGCCGAGCCACAGCCCGGCCGGGAAGGCCAGCAGCGCGTGCAGCGGGTCGAAATGCATCAGCGCGAAGAGCAGGGCGCTCACGCCCACGGCCGTCGCGGGCGAGTAGCGCGAGCGGAAGCCCGACAGCACCACCCCGCGGAACGCCAGCTCCTCGCTGATCCCCGGCCCCAGGCTGACCGCCAGCGCGTAGGCGACGAACGAAATTGGGTCCGTAAAGCGGGCGAGGCGCACCAGCTCGGCGAGGCCCTCGGAGGCCAGCCCCGGGACGGCCCGCACCAGCAGCGCGCCCAGCTGGGCTGTAACCACGCCGAGGGCGATGAGGCCCACGGTCCCCCAGACGTAGGCGGCGAACCGGGGCGCGGGCCTCAAGCGGAGCGTCCTCACCGGGTCGAAGCCCTTTTCCCACAAAAAGCTCCAAACGACCCCCAGGATCACCAGCGCCTGGACGACGATGAGGAGGGCGCTGACGGGCTGGGAGTCGAGGTCCGGCTCGATTCCCAGGGTTTCGAGCCCCGAGGTGATCAGGAACATCGCGGTGAAGGGCACGAAGATCAGTATCAGGAAGAAGCCGACGGCGTGGCGCGGCCTCGGCTCCGGCGCGCGTTGTTCCCCCTGCGCTCGGGCGAGGATCTCCTTGAGCTCGTGCTCCGTGATCGCCATCGGGCGTCCCGCTTGCACCCGGTGTGCGTCAAGTATAGCAT